>NC_016846.1:0-111195 GCF_000240185.1 Klebsiella pneumoniae subsp. pneumoniae HS11286
TTCAATGCCTATGGGTAAATTTTTACCCACCCATAATGACAGTGAAAACAGAAATTGCAAGCTATCGCGATACTTATCCACCGGAAAAATCTGCACTTTATCCACAAGTGGATAATTGAGAACTGAACTTGACCTCTTTCCCATAGCTTGTTGATGCGTATCCCATAGCTTGTTGACACAAAACCCACTGATACGTGATTAATTTCCCATATTATGTTTACCAGTTGCCCATACAGGCCCCCTCTCAGGCCGCACTGTACGCGGCTTTCAGGCTCCCTAAAAGATGTAAAATATAGAAAAACAATAAAAAAGTACTTTATAAAAATATGCCCGTGGATAAGTGGATAACCACGAGGGGGAGGTGATTTTTCAGGCATTTAGCGTAAGCAGAATTTATAAGTTCTGTTCCCTGGTGCTTCCTCGCTCACTCGGGGCTTCGCCCTGTCGCTCGACTGCGGCGAGCACTGCTGGCTCGATCATATCCGTGGCCGGAAGATACTACTCCTCCCCCGAGTCGCTCTCCAGAGCCCGCTACAGCGAGACAACCCCCACGAAGATTTCTATCGTCCCTGCAGACATATTCGAATCGTTTTTATTAACCCTGGCTCCCGTCGTGACAGAACACTACGTCCTGTAAAAGGGGGACTAAGGCCCCTGAATCACACACCTGAAATTAATAATGCGGAGTTTTACGATAATGTCATTGCTGGAAACTTTCCTGACCGCTTCTCCCGCTTCTCAGGGGGCAACAATCCTGTTCCTTGCCATGCTGATCTACTGGCAAAAGCGATAAATCCATGCGGGCTGGCCTTTGGCCAGCTTCGCTGTATAAGGGGAAAAATGCGGCATATCCAGACATTTCACTAGGCAATTTGAATTCAGATATCTATGCTTGGGATCCGGTCAACAGGAGGTAACAAGATGAAACTTGAAACTATACATATAGATAATACCGTAAGAAGTGGTCTTAATTCTTTCACTGACGGGGTGATTTTTCGTGATACAAAGGTATTGATCACGCTCAATCTCCCGGATGGACAGAAAACCACTATTGAGGGGGAATGGCGGCATATGTCGGACGCCAACAGGTTGTCAGAACGTATTACGATGCTTCAGCATGCAATCTATGAGCAGTATGAGGAATACAGAGCAGATATTCCCGTCAGCTGGTCCAGATAACTCACCGGCGAGCAGGACGTTCGCCAGCATCATTCTCCTAAGTACTTAAATATTCCCTTTCAGCATGGCTACCGCATCCGCTTCGGGCATCTGAAACTGAACTCGATGCCGAGCAGCAACATCAAGTGCGAACACCTTCGTATAGACTTCCGTCGAGCTAATCGATTTGTGGCCCATCAGGCTCTGCAAAACCTTCAGTGGTATGCCGGCATACAGCATATGCATCGCGTAGGAATGACGGAACGTATGGGGGGTTACCGGTACTGAGAACGTCACCCCGTCGGCCGCTGCGGCCTCCACCGCTTCGCTAAGCCAGGTGCGCACGGTACGGTCTGTGATCTCCCAGATACGCGCCTTCTCCATTCTGCCGGTGCGCTTGTTTCGTCTTTCCAGCGGAATTTTCAGGGTGGCCACCATCATCTGCAGCTGGCTGACGTAGTGGTGATCGGAAAGCGGAACCAGGCGATGAGCCTGGCTACCGGCGGGAACTCGGCCGGCCGTTCTGGCGGCTTTCTCGGTGCGCTGCTTGAGCGTGGCCAGCTGCACGAACGGATACGGCGGCGCCAGCGAAAAATCCCCCCGGGTCAGCGCGAGCGCTTCATTAATGCGCGCGCCGGTGTTCCACAGCGTCGCCAGCAGCATCTTGCGGTGAAGATCCGGCACGTAATGGAGCAGGGCGCTCACTTCCGGCGCCAGCAGGTATTTCGGCAGTTCATCCTGCACGAGCGCCATCTGGCGCAGGGCGAGGGCGGCAGGGTAATCGATGGCCACCGGGAGCAATGTTCCGGGAGATTGCGGAGATCCAACTGGAACCAGGTTATTCATAATTTCTGTTAACTTTTTTCTTTGCCGAGAATTTTCTTCGTAATATTACCGGAGTCAGGATGACTAGCCAGCCAGAAAACAGACGAAGTCGCAAACAAAACTACCCCGTCAGTGATTACAGACACGATATTTTCGGGCACTGGTTTCAGTCCTCTTCAGTGGGTGGCTATGGAACGGGAACATTCATGCCACCAACATCCACTTGATAAAGTACAGAAAAATCACCACGCCCCCCCAGAATAAGGTCAGGTTAGCGACTTTCCCCCACAGGATAGAAAGGAGCTTTGTCTGCAGGTCAAGGAGGTATTCACTTTGCGAGGCAAGATCCCTTTCGAGCTCAACGATTTTTTCCTGCGACTGACTACACAGGGTTGCCAGCCGGATAACCCCGGTTGCCCGTTGCGCCACCTCCAGGTCAGAATCCCCGCTCTGCGGCAGAGACAGTTTTTCTGCCCGCAGTGGCAGGGCGTCACATTTCTCGTCCGGGAGCTGGCCCCCTTTCCTGTGCAACAGATGATAAAATGGACGATTCCTAAGTGAAGTAATTAACTGTTTTTGCGACCGTTTTTTGCCTTCGAGCTGCACGATTTTTTCCTGCAGCCCGCGATAACAGTCTTCCAGCCGGCGTACCGCGGATACCAGGGGCTCCACCCGGAGCGTTGAACACCTGCCCCGTGGCAACTGCAGTTCGTCTGCCCGCAGCGGCATTGAGCTGGTTTCCCCCGGCGGGAACCGGAAACCCAGCCCACGCCACAGTCTGCTCCGGCGGATCAGATTGTGAATGTTTTTCGCATCCACGGACGAAATGTGGATTTGTCTGACCAGCGTTTCCGGCGGCAGGGAGCGGGTCCAGAGCACCATCTGCTGCATGATCCAGCTGCCCACTCCCCGACCACGGGGTAAAAATTCATTCAGCATAAATTCAACACTGAACAGTTCCACACGGCCGTGCTCGAACTTCGCGACAATGGTCTGCGGTGTACTTTGTCCGTCACCGTACAGCGTCAGGCTACAGGTGATCCACAGATATGCCCCTGGCGAGTCCTCAGACCCGTAACGACATTCCTCCACCCGTCTGACGACCACAACCACCGTTTCGTTGCCCGCGCTCCCCGCCGGGACGGTCAGCAGCCACATGCCGTTATCATCAACAGACGTTTTTATGAAGGTTTTAGTTTTCGCTTCCATACCGGTCTCTTTGTCCCGTTGCGTAACTGTTACGTGGATGAATGGGTAATTCCCGTCAGTTCTGGTCTGCCATAAAACGGCCAGCGCTTGTCGCCCTGCGAGTAAACCTCGATCCACACCAGTGTGCCCTGCTCAAAATACAGGTGACAGCCGTCACTGGCGCTCAGGGTCGTCATCATCGGCAGCTGCGCAGCGGAAAACGAAACGCCCGGACCTGGTAATGCCGGCATCATTGACTGTTATCCTCCGTCTCCAGGAATGGCTCATTTGTGTTCAAATTAATCACAGTTCTGACCCACGATAAATATCGTCAGTCCCCCGGGAACCTTCATTGCGGCCAGTTCAGTACAATTCCCGGCCAGGATCTTCATGTTTTCCGCTGTGGCATCCACCGGATAAAGCGCCTGTGTCAGGAGTGACAGATTATGCTCACTGCAGGAAAGCCCCGCGCGGTGAAGACATGACAGGAACCCTTTTTTAACTGCTGCGGCATCGGCGGCATCCATCATATTGAAGTAATCCAGAGGCGCCGGCGAAAATTCCTCCTCCGCGACGGTTTCAAGAAACCGTAGCATCTCCGGGCGAACTGGCAGGGGCAGAACCGCGGCCTGAAATTCGTTACAGCTGAATCCACCACAACTCTGCGTCGCCAGTCGCCAGCCATCGGTGTTACCGTTCGGCACAGTTACCGTAGAGGCCAGAACCAGCCCCGGCCAGCGATCTTCCCGATCAAACCCGTAATCAAAACACTGCTCAGGAATGTCCCGCAGATTCTTGCCATGTTGTCCGGGCGCTATCATCCCGAACCTGATTTGGGGAGTATGCTTATACACAGACTGGGCCTGTTCGTTAGTACTTTAGTTGAGAAACAGCGCTGGCATTTCATCTGACATCATCACATGGCGGGTCCGCTTCCCGCGAAAAATACGGCGCATCATCGGCGTAAAATCACAGGGCTCCCAGCCATAAGGCCAGGTATAGTAAATCCCGTCCTTCAGCTTACTGTCGCGTCGCTCAGGCCCTGCAACGATACGTCTGACCTCCCTGTTCAGCGCCTCACCGCGCAGGCCATACTGCCCCAGGTAGCGGCGCAGCCGCGTTCTGGGCATCCGCGGGTCAGTTTTCACGTAACCATTAACATCCATATGCTGCGTGGCGGTGATGATAGTCATGCCGTACCTGCGTATGGTGCGGAAGGCGGCGGCCATCACGTCCGTTTCGGTCTCTGGTTCGTCATATGTTCTGTTCATCTGGTTTCCTGTTATACGTTGCCGTGATGCACCGAATCATTCATCATTTTTTTCTGTATGTTCAGTAGCGTTATCCGGAGGGGTAGCTTCGGCCACTTCTTTCAGTATTGATGACCATCCCCCGGCAAACCATTCGCCCGGATCTTCACCACTGAGTACCTGCTGCAGCCAGCGGGAAGGGGAGCGACGTCTGGCGTCACGGAACCAGACCGGATGGTGCTGACCCATGACTGACCAGAAATCAAAATCCGGCTCCGGGGGGGAGAACACATACGCATTCATGACCAGATTCCCGCCGTGTTGTCTGAGGAACAACAAAAATTCTTTCAGGTTTACATACCCCCCCGGCCCCATACCGGCACCAAGGAAAAACGCCTCTGTTACCACGCCGGCAGTGATACGGCCGTTCTGCTCATGCTGGCGCAGGATCATCAGGGTGCCATCATGGCGCCCACCGGCGATGCGGATGAACTCAAAGACATACCTTTCATCATCATCCGGGAAGAAAAACTCCTCCCAGCTGACACCAAAATACGTCCCCAGGATCACCAGCGGGAACATCTTCCCGTCACCGGTGGTCAGCCAGTCTGCACTGGCGCCGAACCGGCTTTCAATCCGTTCAGCCAGCTCACGGGTTAACTCACCGGCGCCATCGATACAGTCCAGGAGCAGTCCCGGGGAAACATGTAACCGGTGAGCTATCCGTACCTGGTCGGCGATCCGCGTCGGCCCGGGTTGCCCGGCCCCCGGGAAAAAGCCGTCAGCGGACAGACGGTCAAACAGGGCGCGCAGACGCCCGCCACATTCCTTCTGCCACTGTTGCCGGCTGGAGAGGATTTCCGGAGAGGTGGTCCCGGCAGGATACTGTCTGGCCAGCGCCAGGCGGATCTCCCCTTCGAGTGAACGTTCATTTTTCATCGCTGACTGCTCAATGCGTGCAAACAGCGCATCGTCAACATTTCTGGCCTGGATCTTCGCCATGACTCCTTCCTTATGCAAAACGTATTCAGGACTGGTAAATGGTCTTTGAAGTAAACATGAAGCCTGATTTACCGCTATAACAATAAATGTATACGTTATGATTCATTTTGTACACAAAGGAAGAAATCAGCACGTGATAAGGCATGAAACAGTCACGCAGCTAAATTACCGGATGGCCGTTTCCGGCAGATCCGATTTTTTTGCGTATAACAACTTTCCGGAAGTGTACCACGGTCAGGGAATAAGCAAAGCGGCGTTTTCCGGTGGTGAGCGGCCGGTCACGGGGGAGGGGAGGGACACAACATATAGCGTCATCCTCAGCTGGGAACACCGCTACATCTTGTGTTGCCGGGCCGCTGCGCGCCGGAGCCGTTCCGGCAGATCCGGAACTAGCTTTTTTCGGATCTGACCGGGAAAAGAGAGAATACAACATAGGTTCAACATATCCATATGCCGGGCATCTGCATAGGTGTGGCATACGCATATACTTACCATCTGCATATGCTATGACTATACATATGCTTTGCATCTGCATATACTGAACATAGTCATACAGGCCGGTCGGCCAGGAGGAAATGATGAGAACTGTATCCATTTTTAAAAACGGCAATAACCGCGCCATTCGTCTGCCCCGCGATCTGGATTTTGAGGGAGTGAGCGAGCTGGAGATCGTCCGGGAAGGGGACAGCATTATTTTGCGTCCCGTCCGGCCGACCTGGGGCTCGTTCGCGCAGTTCGAGAAGGCAGACCCGGACTTTATGGCGGAGCGCGAGGACGTTGTCAGCGACGAAGGACGATTTAACCTGTGAACAAGACCTATATGCTCGACACCTGTATCTGCTCGTTCATCATGCGCGAGCAGCCGGAAGCCGTCCTGAAGCGCCTGGAGCAGGCGGTGCTGCGCGGCCAGCGCATCGTTGTCTCGGCCATCACTTATTCTGAAATGCGCTTCGGGGCCACCGGCCCGAAGGCCTCCCCGCGCCACGTCGAGCTGGTCGACGCGTTCTGCGCCCGCCTCGATGCCATCCTGCCCTGGGATCGCGCTGCGGTGGACGCCACCACGGAGATTAAGGTGGCGCTGCGAATGGCCGGGACGCCGATCGGCCCGAACGACACGGCCATTGCCGGGCACGCCATCGCCGCCGGTGCCGTGCTGGTGACGAATAATACGCGGGAATTTGAGCGGGTACCGGGTCTTGTGCTGGAAGACTGGGTAAGATAACGCTGTAAAACAAAACAGGCGGTCTGGCGCAGCCGGACACTCTTTCAGTCAGCGGTATATAAAGGAATAAAAGATGCCTCTGATCACGCGGCTTATGCTGCAAAACTTTAAAAAGTTTCCGGAACTGGACCTGCGCTTCACTCATGACCGTAACATTCTGGTCGGGGACAATGAGTCCGGGAAAAGCACGATTCTGCTGGCCCTTGACCTTGTGCTGAGTGACAGCCGGCACCGGGTCGAGGCATTGGGTGTGGAATCGCTCCTGTCCCAGTCAGCAGTAAGGCAGTTTCAGGAAGGTGAGCGCCGCGCCGATCAGTTACCCGTGCTGACAGCTGACGTTTTCCTGAGTAATGGGGGAGATCCTGACCTGAACGGCAGGCAAAATCTGGCGGGTATCAATGCGGATGGTCTCAGAATGCGTATTGCACCAATGACGGAGGAATACGGCCAGGATATTCACAATGTACTACAGCAGGATCCCGATAATTTTCCCTATGAATACTATTCCGTGCGGTTCAGCACCTTCTCCGGTGGTCATTTCGCCAGCTTCAGACGCTATCTGCGCCATCTGCTCTTAGACAGTGCACGCATCGATAACGAGCACGCCGCACAGGAATATACGCGCACAGTTTACAGCGTCAATGTGCCGGTGGCCGATCGGTACCGGCTTGAAAACAGTTACCGGCAACAGAAAATGCACTTCTGCACCCGGCATCTGTCAGCCATAAACGACACGCTGGAAACGTATCAGTTTGGCGTGCGTTCCGGTGCTAAATCAGGGCTTGAGGCGAATCTGGACATTACCGAGGACGGTATTTCCATTCGTCACCGTGGAAAAGGAAGGCAGTGCTTCATCAAAACGGAGTTTGCGCTGCAGCGGCATCAGCAGCAGGGAGAGCTCCACGTACTGTTGCTTGAGGAGCCGGAAAATCATCTCAGCCATGTCAGTATGAAGAGGCTGGTTAATCAGCTTGCCACTGAACGGCAGACGCAGGTGTTTATTGCCACACACAGCAGCCATATCTCCTCCCGCCTCGATCTGCGTAAGGCAATCCTCCTCGGGTCTGCCCGGCCGGTACTGATGAATGAACTTTCCGCTGAGACTGCCGCCTTCTTCATGAAAGCACCGGATAATAACGTACTGGAATTTGCGCTGGCCAGACGTGTGCTGCTCGTGGAGGGGGATGCTGAGTTTATTCTGATCGAGGCCTTTTATCGCCGCCTGTATGGCAGGGCACCGGAGGAAGACGGAGTTCACATCATCGCTATCGGCGGAACGAGTTTCCGTCGTTATCTTGAACTGGCCCGTCTTCTGGAAAATCGCGTCGCGGCCCTTCGTGATAATGACGGCAACTATCAGCAAAACTGCGATGAACGCTATGCTGACGTGATTTGTTCCCGCTCCCGGGTATTTGCTGATCGCGATAACACCCGATCCACATTTGAAATCAGCCTGTATCAGGATAACGCTGATCTGTGTGATACGCTTTTCCGCGGACCCCGCCGGACACTCACGGTGCAGGAATACATGCTGGCCAATAAGGCAGAAGCAGCATTCCGGCTGTTACAGCTGCACGCCGGAGAGCTGACCGTACCTGATTATATTCAGGAGGCACTGGCATGGATAAGAGAGTGATATTTGCGGTTGCCGGCTCGGGCAAGACCACGCTGCTGATACGACGGTTGAGTGAGGACAGGAGGACGCTGCTCCTGACCTTCACCGTGAATAATGAAGCGCATCTGCGGGCACAGATTATCAGACGTTTTGGCTTTATCCCGGAAGGGATCAGGGTGATGACCTGGTTTGAGTTTCTGCACGGTTTTTGCTTCCGGCCTTTCCTGCAGGAGCAGCTGGCATCGCGTGGCCTGAGCTTCGACCAGCCCCCACCCAGAATACCGCGCACGAATGCCCGGCATTATCAGGATCCCGCCGGACGGCTGTATCACCGGAGGCTCGCACATTTACTGACAGCCCGGGGGTTGCTGCCGGATATCCGTATCCGGCTTGCCCGTTACTATGATGAACTGCTTGTCGATGAAGTCCAGGACTTTGCCGGACATGACTTTAATTTTCTGCTGGAGCTCTGCCGCGCGGAAATCACTGTGCTCTGTTGCGGCGATTTTTATCAGCATACCTTTGATACAAGCCATGACGGCAACGTTAATTCAACGCTGCACGACGACATCACGCGATATGAGGCCCGCTTCGACGCAGCAGGTTTCGCGGTTGACCGGGACACGCTCAACCGGACATGGCGTTGCTCAGCTTCAGTGTGCGAGTTTATCACCGGGCAACTGAACATCCGTATCGCTGCCCATGGGATACATGCCTCCCTGATTGAAACGATCGCAGATACAGAGCGCTCAGCCACCCTGCACGCCGATAATACGGTGATTAAGCTCTTCTATCGTGAACATCACCGTTACGGCTGCTATTCCATGAACTGGGGCGCCAGTAAAGGGCTCGATCACTTTCAGGATGTCTGCATTGTGATGGGATCCTCCCACTGGAAGCTTCTGACCCGTCAGGAACTGGCAACCCTTCCACCGTCGTCCCGTAACAGGCTGTACGTGGCATGCTCACGGGCGCGCGGCAACATTTATTTTGTTCCCGAAACTCATCTGCGCCGATTCCGAAACTGAGTTACCGACTTCTCAGTCGGGCACAAATCAGTAAAAAGCGAGGGTCATCGACGGGAATACCGGCTGGACAGGTGCGGTTCCGGTTCTCGCTTTCCGGAACCTGGCTAACAATATGTAACATTATCATTAAATACAATTATGCCAGTTATTTTTATTCGCAAAATGCTAATAATGTGGCATACACGCCAGTATGAAAACATGGTGATGCTACCAACTTGCTGATTTAGTGTATAATGGTGTTTTTGAGGTGCTCCCGTGGCTTCAGTCTCCGTCTGCTGTCCCTCCTGTTCCGCTACTGAAGGCGTGATGCGTAATGGCAAAAGTACTGCCGGGCATCAACGTTATCTCTGCTCTCACTGCCGTAAAACATGGCAGCTCACCTTCACTTATGCCGCTTCTCAGCCCGGTACACACCAGAAAATCATTGATATGGCTATGAACGGCGTCGGTTGCCGTGCCACCGCACGACTAATGGGCGTGGGCCTCAACACCATTTTGCGCCATTTAAAAAACTCAGGCCGCAGTCAGTAACCTCCCGGATACAGCCGGGCAGTGATGTCATTGTCTGTGCGGAGATGGACGAGCAATGGGGCTACGTCGGTGCAAAATCACGTCAGCGCTGGCTGTTTTACGCGTATGACAGGATACGCAGGGCGGTGGTAGCCCACGTTTTCGGTGAACGCACTATGGCCACACTGGAGCGTCTTCTGAGCCTGCTGTCAGTTTTTGACGTGGTGGTATGGATGACGGACGGCTGGCCGATGTATGAGTCACGTCTGAAGGGAAAACTGCACGTCATCAGTAAGCGTTACACGCAGCGAATTGAGCGACACAACCTGAATCTGAGACAGCATCTGGCAAGGCTGGGCAGGAAGTCCCTGTCGTTCTCAAAATCGGTGGAGCTGCATGACAAAGTCATCGGGCACTATCTGAACATAAAACACTATCAGTAAATTGGAGTCATTACCAACTTTTGCTGAGTTGAAGGATCAGATCACGTATCTTCCCGACAACGCAGACCGTTCCGTGGCAAAGCAAAAGTTCAAAATCACCAACTGGCCCACCTACAATAAAGCCCTCATCAACCGTGGCTCCATAACTTTCTGGCTGGATGATGAAGCTATTCAGGCCTGGTATGAGTCAGCAACACCTTCTTCACGAGGCAGACCTCAGCGCTATTCTGACCTTGCCATCACGACTGTGCTGGTCATTAAACGCGTATTCAGGCTGACCCTGCGCGCTGCGCAGGGCTTTATGGGGGCACCTCAGAAAACGGAATCTATGGTCACTCCCGTTTTTGCAACACCGATTTTGACGACAAGTTGGCTTGCTTGAATCTATCCGGCGTCTGAATGGGATTTTATTCCCGCGCCTCGATGAGTTCCGCGCCTGATGAACCTCCAGAAAATATACGGCTTCAATGAGCCTTTCCGTTTTACAGGTTCCTCAACAGGCCGGTGGGCCGTTAGTATCATCAATATCAGTATTCGCAAAACCAGATGAATGATTGTTTAAACTGGTGTATTTCTGCCTTTATGCTTCGTAAGTTTGCTGTCGCGCCGTCAGTGCCCAGGCTATTCTGGCCAGCTTGTTTGCCAGAGCACAGGTGACGACAAAGTTGCTTTTCCGACACAACAACTCCCTGACCCAGTCGGCCAACTTGCCAGACTGGTGTTCCAGTTTTTGTATGAATACCCTGGCACACTGAACCAACAAAGTTCGGATCTTTTTGTTGCCCCGCTTGCTAATCCCTAACAATGTCGTCCGACCTCCCGTGCTGTACTGTCGGGGTACCAGCCCTGTTGCCGCCGCAAAGTCACGGCTGCTGGCGTACTGCTTCCCGTCGCCAATCTCAGTTGAAATAGTACTGGCAGTCAGCGTTCCAACGCAGGGAATACTCAGCAAGCGCTGTCCAACCTCATCTTCGTCCAACTTTCGTTTCAACTGAGATTCCAGATCTTTAATCTGCTCAACAAGATAGTGATAATGCTGTTGTAATTTCAGCAGTAACTGGCTGAGATAAAGAGGCAAACTACTGTCCTCAAGAAGGGTACTCAGTCGACTAATAACGGCAGCACCTCGCGGAACGCTGATACCAAATTCCAGCAGAAAAGCATGCATCTGATTAGTTGTTTTCACCTTATCCTGAACCAGGGATTCACGGACACGATGCAGAGCTCGCATTGCCTGCTGAGATTCGGTTCTGGGCTGCACGAAACGCATAGATGGACGTGATGCTGCTTCACAGATAGCTTCAGCATCAACGAAGTCATTTTTGTTGCTTTTAACGAATGGGCGGACAAATTGCGGTGATATCAGCTTTGGAAAATGCCCTAACTCTTCCAGCTTGCGTGCCATAAAGTGAGAACCGCCACAGGCTTCCATCGCGATGGTTGTTGCCGGGCATGTCGCCAGAAATTCGATTAGCTTTGGTCGGGTGAATTTTTTACGGTAAACGGCCTTCCCACGATGATCCTGACAATGAATATGGAAAGAGTTCTTACCCAGATCGATACCAATAAGCGCAATGTTTTCCATGATGGTTCTCCGAATGAAAGCCTGTCCTCAGCATAGTACTGGGAAGGAGGGAGTGACCATCTCATTAAATAAAGCACGCTAAGGCATAGCTGACCTTGCCAGGCCTGCTTCGCCCTGTAGTGACGCGATCAACGGGCAGGAAACATTCCCCTTTCGTGCATGGCAGGCGCACACGAGTTCAGACAGCACGGTTTCCATGCGCGCCAAGTCGGCCATCTTCTCGCGCACGTCCTTGAGCTTGTGTTCGGCCAGGCTGCTGGCCTCCTCGCAGTGGGTGCCATCGTCGAGCCGCAACAGCTCGGCAATCTCGTCCAGACTGAACCCCAGCCGCTGTGCCGATTTCACGAATTTCACCCGAACCACGTCCGCCTCCCCATAGCGGCGGATGCTGCCGTAAGGCTTGTCCGGTTCCCGCAACAGGCCCTTGCGCTGATAGAAGCGGATTGTCTCCACGTTGACCCCGGCCGCCTTGGCAAAAACGCCAATGGTCAGGTTTTCCAAATTATTTTCCATATCGCTTGACTCCGTACATGAGTACGGAAGTAAGGTTACGCTATCCAATCCAAATTCAAAAGGGCCAACGTATGTCTGAACCACAAAACGGGCGCGGTGCGCTCTTCGCCGGCGGGCTGGCCGCCATTCTTGCATCGACCTGCTGCCTGGGGCCGCTAGTACTGGTCGCCCTGGGCTTCTCCGGTGCTTGGATCGGCAACCTGACGGTGCTGGAACCCTATCGACCGTTGTTCATCGGCGCGGCGCTAGTGGCGCTGTTCTTCGCCTGGAAGCGGATTTACCGGCCCGTGCAGGCATGCAAGCCAGGTGAGGTCTGCGCGATTCCGCAGGTGCGCGCCACCTACAAGCTGATTTTCTGGATCGTGGCCGTGCTGGTCCTGGTCGCGCTTGGATTTCCCTATGTCGTTCCATTTTTCTATTAACCAGGAGTTCATCATGAAGAAACTGTTTGCCTCCCTTGCCCTCGCCGCCGCTGTTGCCCCGGTGTGGGCCGCTACCCAGACCGTCACGCTAGCGGTTCCCGGCATGACTTGCGCCGCCTGCCCGATCACAGTCAAGAAAGCGCTCTCCAAGGTCGAAGGCGTGAGCAAGGTCGATGTGGGCTTCGAGAAGCGCGAGGCCGTCGTCACTTTTGACGACACCAAGGCCAGCGTACAGAAGCTGACCAAGGCCACCGCAGACGCCGGCTATCCGTCCAGCGTCAAGCAGTGAGCCAGCAAGCCAACGACAACAGCGAGAGCCGCTTCATGGGACTGATGACACGCATTGCCGATAAAACCGGCGCGCTCGGCAGCGTCGTTTCCGCGATGGGCTGCGCCGCCTGCTTTCCAGCCCTCGCCAGCTTCGGCGCGGCCATCGGGCTGGGCTTCTTGAGCCAGTACGAGGGACTGTTCATCAGCCGCCTGCTGCCGCTGTTTGCCGCGCTGGCCTTCCTGGCGAACGCGCTGGGTTGGTTCAGTCATCGGCAATGGCTGCGCAGTCTGCTCGGCATGATCGGCCCGGCCATCGTGTTTGCGGCCACGGTCTGGCTGCTCGGCAACTGGTGGACGGCGAACCTGATGTACGTCGGCCTGGCCTTGATGATTGGGGTGTCGATCTGGGACTTCGTGTCGCCGGCGCATCGCCGTTGCGGACCGGACGGCTGCGAACTCCCCGCCAAGCGCTTGTGAAAGACGGCTGACCGTGCGACACGGCGGCCCACACGAATAAGGAACGATGGTATGAGCACTCTCAAAATCACCGGCATGACTTGCGACTCGTGCGCAGTGCATGTCAAGGACGCCCTGGAGAAAGTGCCCGGCGTGCAATCAGCGGATGTCTCCTACGCCAAGGGCAGCGCCAAGCTCGCCATTGAGGTCGGCACGTCACCCGACGCGCTGACGGCCGCTGTAGCTGGACTCGGTTATCGGGCCACGCTGGCCGATGCCCCCTCAGTTTCGACGCCGGGCGGATTGCTCGACAAGATGCGCGATCTGCTGGGCAGAAACGACAAGACGGGTAGCAGCGGCGCATTGCATATCGCCGTCATCGGCAGCGGCGGGGCCGCGATGGCAGCGGCGCTGAAGGCCGTCGAGCAAGGCGCACGTGTCACGCTGATCGAGCGCGGCACCATCGGCGGCACCTGCGTCAATGTCGGTTGTGTGCCGTCCAAGATCATGATCCGCGCCGCCCATATCGCCCATCTGCGCCGGGAAAGCCCGTTCGATGGCGGCATCGCCGCTACCACGCCGACCATCCAGCGCACGGCGCTGCTGGCCCAGCAGCAGGCCCGCGTCGATGAACTGCGCCACGCCAAGTACGAAGGCATCTTGGAGGGCAATCCGGCGATCACTGTGCTGCACGGCTCCGCCCGCTTTAAGGACAATCGCAACCTGATCGTGCAACTCAACGACGGCGGCGAGCGCGTGGTGGCATTCGACCGCTGCCTGATCGCCACCGGCGCGAGCCCGGCCGTGCCGCCGATTCCCGGCCTGAAAGACACTCCGTACTGGACTTCCACTGAAGCGCTGGTCAGCGAGACGATTCCTAAGCGCCTGGCCGTGATTGGCTCATCAGTGGTGGCGCTGGAGCTGGCGCAGGCGTTCGCCCGACTCGGAGCGAAGGTGACGATCCTGGCTCGCAGCACGCTGTTCTTCCGCGAAGACCCAGCTATAGGCGAAGCCGTCACGGCCGCATTCCGCATGGAGGGCATCGAGGTGAGGGAACACACCCAGGCCAGCCAGGTCGCGTATATCAATGGTGAAGGGGACGGCGAATTCGTGCTCACCACGGCGCACGGCGAACTGCGCGCCGACAAGCTGCTGGTCGCCACCGGCCGCGCGCCCAACACACGCAAGCTGGCACTGGATGCGACGGGCGTCACGCTCACCCCGCAAGGCGCTATCGTCATCGACCCCGGCATGCGTACAAGCGTGGAACACATCTACGCCGCAGGCGACTGCACCGACCAGCCGCAGTTCGTCTATGTGGCGGCAGCGGCCGGCACTCGCGCCGCGATCAACATGACCGGCGGTGACGCGGCCCTGAACCTGACCGCGATGCCGGCCGTGGTGTTCACCGACCCGCAAGTGGCGACCGTAGGCTACAGCGAGGCGGAAGCGCACCATGACGGCATCAAAACTGATAGTCGCACGCTAACGCTGGACAACGTGCCGCGCGCGCTCGCCAACTTCGACACGCGCGGCTTCATCAAACTGGTGGTTGAAGAAGGCAGCGGACGACTGATCGGCGTGCAGGCAGTGGCCCCGGAAGCGGGCGAACTGATCCAGACGGCCGCACTGGCGATTCGCAACCGGATGACGGTGCAGGAACTGGCCGACCAGTTGTTCCCCTACCTGACGATGGTCGAAGGGTTGAAGCTCGCGGCGCAGACCTTCAACAAGGATGTGAAGCAGCTTTCCTGCTGCGCCGGGTGAGGACAAGGAGGTGTGCGATGAGCGCCTACACGGTATCGCAACTGGCCCATAACGCTGGGGTGAGCGTACATATCGTGCGCGACTACCTGGTGCGCGGCTTGTTACGGCCGGTGGCCTGCACCACGGGCGGCTACGGCGTGTTCGACGATGCGGCCTTGCAACGGCTGTGCTTCGTGCGCGCGGCCTTCGAGGCGGGTATCGGCCTGGATGCCCTGGCGCGGCTGTGCCGTGCGCTCGACGCAGCGGACGGCGCACAAGCCGCAGCGCAGCTTGCCGTGCTGCGCCAGTTGGTCGAGCGGCGGCGCGCGGCGTTGGCCCATCTGGACGCGCAACTGGCCTCCATGCCAGCCGAGCGGGCGCACGAGGAGGCATTGCCGTGAACGCCCCTGACAAACTGCCGCCCGAGACGCGCCAACCCGTTTCCGGCTACCTGTGGGGTGCGCTGGCCGTGTTGACCTGCCCCTGCCATCTGCCGATTCTCGCCGCCGTGCTGGCCGGGACGACCGCCGGTGCCTTCCTTGGCGAGCATTGGGGTGTTGCCGCGCTCGCGCTGACCGGCTTGTTCGTTCTGGCCGTAACGCGGCTGCTGCGCGCCTTCCGGGGCGGATCATGACGAGTTCGCAGCCCGCCGGATGGACGGCGGCCGAGTTGGCGCAGGCGGCGGCGCGCGGACAGCTTGACCTGCATTACCAGCCGCTGGTCGATCTGCGCGATCACCGGATCGCTGGCGCGGAAGCGTTGATGCGCTGGCGGCATCCGAGGCTTGGCCTGTTGCCGCCCGGCCAGTTCCTGCCGCTGGCCGAGTCGTTCGGCCTGATGCCGGAAATAGGCGCGTGGGTGCTGGGCGAGGCCTGTCGCCAGATGCACAAGTGGCAAGGACCGGCATGGCAACCGTTCCGTCTTGCCATCAATGTGTCCGCCAGCCAGGTTGGGCCAACGTTCGACGACGAGGTAAAGCGGGTGCTGGCCGATATGGCCCTGCCCGCCGAGCTTCTGGAGATCGAACTGACCGAATCGGTCGCATTCGGCAATCCAGCCCTGTTCGCCAGTTTCGACGCCTTGCGCGCCATCGGCGTGCGCTTCGCCGCCGACGACTTCGGCACCGGCTATTCCTGCCTGCAACATCTGAAATGCTGCCCCATCACCACATTGAAAATCGACCAATCCTTTGTCGCCAGGCTCCCGGATGATGCCCGTGACCAAACTATCGTGCGGGCGGTGATCCAGCTCGCGCACGGGCTGGGCATGGATGTCATTTTCAGAAGACGACTGCACCAGTTGATTGGGCGTAATGGCTGTTGTGCAGCCAGCTCCTGACAGTTCAATATCAGAAGTGATCTGCACCAATCTCGACTATGCTCAATACTCGTGTGCACCAAAGCGAGGTGAGCATGGCGACGGACACCCCACGGATTCCAGAACAAGGCGTGGCCACTCTGCCTGATGAGGCTTGGGAGCGTGCGCGCCGTCGTGCGGAGATCATCAGTCCGTTGGCGCAGTCGGAGACGGTCGGGCACGAAGCGGCCGATATGGCGGCTCAGGCGCTGGGCTTGTCTCGGCGCCAGGTATACGTTCTGATCCGGCGTGCCCGGCAAGGCAGCGGCCTCGTGACGGATCTGGTGCCCGGCCAGTCCGGTGGAGGTAAAGGTAAGGGGCGCTTGCCGGAACCGGTCGAGCGCGTCATCCACGAGCTACTGCAAAAGCGGTTCCTGACCAAGCAGAAGCGCAGCCTAGCGGCCTTTCACCGCGAAGTCACTCAGGTGTGCAAGGCTCAAAAACTGCGAGTGCCGGCGCGCAATACCGTGGCCTTACGGATCGCTAGCCTTGACCCGCGCAAGGTCATCCGCCGGCGGGAAGGCCAGGATGCCGCTCGTGACCTACAAGGTGTGGGCGGCGAGCCTCCTGCCGTGACCGCGCCGCTGGAGCAGGTGCAGATAGACCATACGGTCATCGACCTGATCGTGGTCGATGACCGCGACCGGCAACCTATTGGCCGCCCGTACCTGACCCTCGCCATCGACGTGTTCACCCGCTGCGTGCTCGGCATGGTCGTCACGCTGGAAGCGCCGTCTGCCGTTTCGGTTGGCCTGTGCCTCGTGCATGTCGCCTGCGACAAGCGCCCTTGGCTGGAAGGACTGAACGTGGAAATGGATTGGCAGATGAGCGGCAAGCCCTTGCTGCTCTACCTAGACAACGCGGCCGAGTTCAAGAGCGAGGCCCTGCGCCGGGGTTGCGAGCAGCATGGCATCCGGCTGGACTATCGCCCGCTGGGACAGCCGCACTATGGCGGCATCGTGGAACGGATCATCGGCACGGCGATGCAGATGATTCACGACGAACTGCCGGGAACGACCTTCTCCAACCCTGACCAGCGCGGCGACTACGATTCCGAAAACAAGGCCGCCCTGACGCTGCGCGAGCTAGAGCGCTGGCTCACATTGGCGGTCGGCACCTACCACGGTTCGGTGCACAACGGCCTGCTCCAACCGCCGGCCGCGCGCTGGGCCGAGGCCGTGGCGCGTGTCGGCGTACCGGCCGTCGTCACACGCGCTACTTCGTTCCTGGTCGATTTTCTGCCGATCCTCCGGCGCACGCTGACCCGCACCGGCTTTGTCATCGACCACATCCACTACTACGCCGATGGGCACTGTTGCAAATAGTCGGTGGTGATAAACTTATCATCCCCTTTTGCTGATGGAGCTGCACATGAACCCATTCAAAGGCCGGCATTTTCAGCGTGACATCATTCTGTGGGCCGTACGCTGGTACTGCAAATACGGCATCAGTTACCGTGAGCTGCAGGAGATGCTGGCTGAACGCGGAGTGAATGTCGATCACTCCACGATTTACCGCTGGGTTCAGCGTTATGCGCCTGAAATGGAAAAACGGCTGCGCTGGTACTGGCGTAACCCTTCCGATCTTTGCCCGTGGCACATGGATGAAACCTACGTGAAGGTCAATGGCCGCTGGGCGTATCTGTACCGGGCCGTCGACAGCCGGGGCCGCACTGTCGATTTTTATCTCTCCTCCCGTCGTAACAGCAAAGCTGCATACCGGTTTCTGGGTAAAATCCTCAACAACGTGAAGAAGTGGCAGATCCCGCGATTCATCAACACGGATAAAGCGCCCGCCTATGGTCGCGCGCTTGCTCTGCTCAAACGCGAAGGCCGGTGCCCGTCTGACGTTGAACACCGACAGATTAAGTACCGGAACAACGTGATTGAATGCGATCATGGCAAACTGAAACGGATAATCGGCGCCACGCTGGGATTTAAATCCATGAAGACGGCTTACGCCACCATCAAAGGTATTGAGGTGATGCGTGCACTACGCAAAGGCCAGGCCTCAGCATTTTATTATGGTGATCCCCTGGGCGAAATGCGCCTGGTAAGCAGAGTTTTTGAAATGTAAGGCCTTTGAATAAGACAAAAGGCTGCCTCATCGCTAACTTTGCAACAGTGCCTCTTTACCGATAAGGCATCCGGCAGTTCAACAGATCGGGAAGGGCTGGATTTGCTGAGGATGAAGGTGGAGGAAGGTGATGTCATTCTGGTGAAGAAGCTCGACCGTCTTGGCCGCGACACCGCCGACATGATCCAACTGATAAAAGAGTTTGATGCTCAGGGTGTCGCGGTTCGGTTTATTGACGACGGGATCAGTACCGACGGTGATATGGGGCAAATGGTGGTCACCATCCTGTCGGCTGTGGCACAAGCTGAACGCCGGAGGATCCTAGAGCGCACGAATGAGGGCCGACAGGAAGCAAAGCTGAAAGGAATCAAATTTGGCCGCAGGCGTACCGTGGACAGGAACGTCGTGCTGACGCTTCATCAGAAGGGCACTGGTGCAACGGAAATTGCTCATCAGCTCAGTATTGCCCGCTCCACGGTTTATAAAATTCTTGAAGACGAAAGGGCCTCGTGATACGCCTATTTTTATAGGTGTCTGGACTCGTGGGATCATGTACCCATGCGTAGCTGGCCGCTCTTCAAGGCCAGACACGTTTTGCGTACACTGTTCCAATCCGACTCTTCACTGGCAACTCGATGACCCAGGCACTGCACAGCCAAGCCCGTACTACCCACCTGATCCGTGAGGAAATCAGGAACTCGACGCTCCCGCAGGCCGAACTGGCCAGGATGTACAACGTCACCCGCCAAACCATCCGAAAGTGGCAAAACCGCGAGTCTCCTGAAGACAAGTCGCATGCGCCGAACAAGATGTACACGACGCTCACGCCCGAGCAGGAGCTCATCGTGGTGGAGCTGCGCAAGACGTTGCTGCTGCCCACGGACGACCTGCTGGCGGTCACGCGCGAGTTCATCAATCCAGCCGTCTCGCGTGCCGGCCTGGGACGTTGCCTGCGCCGCCACGGTGTCTCGGATCTACGTAACCTGGTCGAGCAGGAAGGCACTGCGCCCGCCACGAAAAAGACCTTCAAGGACTACGAGCCGGGCTTTGTGCACATCGACATCAAGTACCTGCCGCAGATGCCCGACGAGACGGCAAGGCGCTATCTCTTCGTTGCCATCGACCGTGCTACGCGCTGGGTCTTCATCGAGCTCTATGCCGACCAGACCGATGGCAGCAGTGGCGACTTCCTCAACAAAGTCCAGCAAGCCTGTCCCGTCAAGATCGTCAAGCTTCTGACCGACAACGGCAGCCAGTTCACCGACCGCTTCACGGCTGGCGGCAAGAAGAAGGAACCCAGCGGCACACACGTGTTCGACCGCCTGTGCAAGCAGCTCGGCATCGAGCACCGGCTCATCCCGCCTCGTCATCCGCAGACCAACGGCATGGTGGAGCGCTTCAACGGTCGTATCAGCGACATCGTCAACCAGACCCGTTTTGGTTCAGCTGCCGAACTGGAATCGACGCTGCGCAATTACGTCAAGATCTACAACCACAGCATTCCGCAACGCGCGCTCCAACACAAAACACCCGTTCAGGCGCTCAAGGAATGGCATGAAAAACGCCCTGAATTGTTCAGGAAACGCGTGTATAACCAGCCGGGTCTTGACATATAGGTTAATGTCATGATAATAATGGTTTCTTAGACGTCAGGTGGCACTTTTCGGGGAAATGTGCGCGGAACCCCTATTTGTTTATTTTTCTAAATACATTCAAATATGTATCCGCTCATGAGACAATAACCCTGATAAATGCTTCAATAATATTGAAAAATGACTTCTTAACGTGAGTTTTCGTTCCACTGAGCGTCAGACCCCTAATCCCAGCTGTAGCGGCCTGATTACATCCGGCCGCTACACCTAGCTCCACCTTCAAACAAGGAATATCGTTGATGTCACTGTATCGCCGTCTAGTTCTGCTGTCTTGTCTCTCATGGCCGCTGGCTGGCTTTTCTGCCACCGCGCTGACCAACCTCGTCGCGGAACCATTCGCTAAACTCGAACAGGACTTTGGCGGCTCCATCGGTGTGTACGCGATGGATACCGGCTCAGGCGCAACTGTAAGTTACCGCGCTGAGGAGCGCTTCCCACTGTGCAGCTCATTCAAGGGCTTTCTTGCTGCCGCTGTGCTGGCTCGCAGCCAGCAGCAGGCCGGCTTGCTGGACACACCCATCCGTTACGGCAAAAATGCGCTGGTTCCGTGGTCACCCATCTCGGAAAAATATCTGACAACAGGCATGACGGTGGCGGAGCTGTCCGCGGCCGCCGTGCAATACAGTGATAACGCCGCCGCCAATTTGTTGCTGAAGGAGTTGGGCGGCCCGGCCGGGCTGACGGCCTTCATGCGCTCTATCGGCGATACCACGTTCCGTCTGGACCGCTGGGAGCTGGAGCTGAACTCCGCCATCCCAGGCGATGCGCGCGATACCTCATCGCCGCGCGCCGTGACGGAAAGCTTACAAAAACTGACACTGGGCTCTGCACTGGCTGCGCCGCAGCGGCAGCAGTTTGTTGATTGGCTAAAGGGAAACACGACCGGCAACCACCGCATCCGCGCGGCGGTGCCGGCAGACTGGGCAGTCGGAGACAAAACCGGAACCTGCGGAGTGTATGGCACGGCAAATGACTATGCCGTCGTCTGGCCCACTGGGCGCGCACCTATTGTGTTGGCCGTCTACACCCGGGCGCCTAACAAGGATGACAAGCACAGCGAGGCCGTCATCGCCGCTGCGGCTAGACTCGCGCTCGAGGGATTGGGCGTCAACGGGCAGTAAGGCTCTGAAAATCATCTATTGGCCCACCACCGCCGCCCTTGCGGGCGGCATGGATTACCAACCACTGTCACATTTAGGCTAGGAGTCTGCGCGGCAGAGCCGTGTGACCGGTTTTCTGTAGAGCACTGACGATGGCGGCGGCGCTCTCTGCAATTGGCAAGGCGTCGGCGCCAAGGATACCAATCTTGCGGCGCGCGGCGTGTTATGACGACTGGGGTGCATTTGAGCCGCCCCATTTAACCTTCGCCCTCACAGATACGCCATTCGCCTCAGATTTAGCGCCATGCAGACGAGCTTCCACTCGGCTTGCACCTTGTCCAGGCCCCTCATGCTGAACTGACGCAATCCCATCACCGCCTTGATCCAACCATTCGGAGCCTCCACGATCGACTTGCGCCGGCGGTAAGCTGCATCGCCTTGCTCCGTTTTCAATTTCGCCGCAATCGCCGCCGTATGCGGATGGGTCTTGGCATTGACCTTGGCATCTTCACGTCCCTCGCGGCCGAGGGCAACGATGACATCGCCGTGGTGATCGGCGACCTTTGCCAGAACAGCCTCACTACGGAATCCCGCATCCGCCAGCGTCTGGGCCGGCATTTCTCCGGTGTTGGCCTGAACTGCTGCCAGCATGCCCAGCAGCGCCTGACTGTCCGCGGCGCAGTTGGTCAACTCCGCCGCCACGATGATCTGGTGCTCGGCATCGACCGCTGTGTACCCGTTGTAGCTCTGCTCGGAGCCACCACCGGCGTGTTTCATGATCCGGCTGTCCGGATCGGTGAAGCTTTCCTGATCACGGTCATCCGGCACACCAAACTCGCGTTTGTACGAGCCACCGCCCTTGTCCGAGCCATCCGGATGGCGAGGCCGGCGGCCATCGTCTTCGCTGCGCCCCCGGGCCTGGTCCGCTTCACGCTGGCGCGCTTCCAGGCGCGCCTTTGCCGCCTGGATCGCCTCCAGGCGCTTCTCGCGGCGAGAAATCTCGGCAGGAATGTCCAGCTCCGGCTCGTTACGCTCCTGGTCGTCGGTAGCCTTGGCGCGATCAAGCAGCGCCTTGATCTCGCAATGCAATTCGTCCTCGGCCGGCTTCATGCGCTTATAGCTCATCGCCTTGTGGTCGCCATGTTTGGCGGCTTCGTATTCAGGTTCTTTAGAGAGATCCTTTAGATCGCCGTTCCTCACTACTGCCGGGAAGTCTCCCCAGGGAGCACGTTCGGCCTTATGTTCGGTCATGGTTTCAATCCCGGTCAGCGTCCCATATAGCCCCGAAACCTGCCAGGTGGGCCAAGATAGACCAGGCACCATAAGCAATAGGGCTAGGGTTGGTTTTGCTCACCCAACGCCTGAAGGTTCGGGTTCCCTTTCCGCTGCCTCTCTCACCAGGCAAACCAACGAGATCAGCGACATCAACGCCACTGAGAGGCTTACTAAGCCCTTTTCGTTGCCTAATCAGCTCCAACACCTCTTTGATTTCATCGGCGGTTGGAGCCTGCCAATCTTCAGCGAACGGCCTAAGCGTTTCAGGTCTAATCATGCGATAAATCCTCAAATAGCCCCGGTCAATGCCGGGGCTTTTTTATCAATGGGTAACGGTCGCGGCGGCCTCCCGATACGCCTTCAGTTCAATCAAGAGCAAGCCAAGCTCCCGCATCTTCATGCGCGGCATATGAACGGGGCGGCGGGCCGTCAGAGCGTCGCCAATGTGTTTTGCAAGTGATACAATATCCGTATTCATCGCGTTTATCCTCAAATTGACCGGTGAAAGCCCCTGTGATTGGTTGCAGCCATACCAGGGGCACCATTTCTTTTTCTACCTATGCACCTCCTTTAAGAGCCCCGGCCATCACCGGGGCTTTCTGTTGCTAGTCTATTGCGGCCAAGATGGCCTCTTTTTCGTCATGCTCACAAGCCCAATCCCGCAAGCTGTGATACAGCCTTGAAAACCGCTCCTGGTCAGCGCCTTCTGTGTGAAATGACAGATGGCTATAGAGGTAGAGGCAAGCGGTAATCCCGGCAGCATCGGCGCTCATTTGGCCACTAAAGTAGTTCATGGCCTCGATGTTCAGCATTTCATCACGACGCCCAGGAGCCATATAAAAGCCGCCGTTCGACAGCTCCCACATAAGCCAATAAGCCCCGCGATACTCGCGGCAGAGCCCTTTCATTTGCTGGTAAAGCATCGACTCGAAAACCACATAGAAACGGCCTACATAGCGGGGCATTGCAGCCATACGGCGAGGGGTGGCGACCAGGGAGCAGATCAGGGGATTAAGTTCTGTTTGCATCATCGGAGTTCTCCGGTATTGACCGTGGCGGGTGCCCGGCCTTCTGAGATATATAATAGGCCATTTTGGCCTATTGTGTCAAGCGGGTACAATAAAAAATAGGCCAAATCGGCCTACTTTTTTTCTCTCCAACTGAGCCACATTTTATTCAGCTCCAGGCTGCGGGCTGGCCAATCTGGCAGATTCACCGCATGGGCGCGGTAGTTGATCCGAGTATTCAGAGTGCAACGGGGAAAGGGGTTGGCCACCTTGCAGTAACGATAAAACAGACCGACGAGGCGAGCACCGTAACGATCACGCTCCCAGGTCAAAACGTTGTGCATATGCTCGCGGCGTTCGCGTATCCATTCTCGATAGAGTTGGTGAAAGGTGCGGTTAGCTGTGTGGATCATCGGAGTTCTCCGGTATTGACCGTGGCGGGTGCCCGGTCTTCTTAATTAAGATTATAGGCCAAAATGGCCTACTATGGCAAGAAAAAGCGCGCTCTACGTTAAAAAAATCACGTAGTCGCGGGGGATTGCCGCCAAGATTTCGCATAGCGTCGCCTGATTTCGTACGTACGAAATGGGCCACCTGGTCGAGCTGCTGCCGATGCCTGGTGAGTTGGCCACCTGGTTGATTTCCTTCTGGCGTCCAGATCTGAACTTGGCCACCTGGTCGAGCTGCTGCCGGTGCCTGGTAAGTTGGCCACCTGGTTGATTTCCTTCTGGCGTCCAGATCTGAACTTGGCCACCCGGTCGAGCTGCTGCCGGTGCCTGGTAAGTTGGCCACCTGGTCGAACTGCTGCCGGATCTAAAGGTGGAATATTAAGCAGGTAGTGATAGACTGAGATCCAGCATGGCTATACGCCTGCTAACCCCTCAAAAGAAAGCAGCCTCTAGGGCTGCCATCCGTTACGAAATCTCACTCACTTTGAAATAGCCATCTAAACGGCTTTACACCTGGCCGCCTGAAGGGCAACCGCTGAGGCTTCGCCATTAGTAATAGGGGAGGGACTTGTCTCACTGTTTTGTTGAGGTGAAGGCTTGCCCAGGCGATACCATTTAGCCCGGCTCATGCCCATAGCTTCCCAGGGCTTTTGCCTGCTCAATGAGTTGGCTTCATAGGCTTCACGCTCAAGCTGGCCAGCGGCGCGGCGACGTTCTTCATCACGCAGTCTATCGCGCTCTCTGCGGCGCTTCTGAGCCTCGTCAGTGCTGATAATCGTCTTCAGTTGCTCTTGTTCTTGCTGTGAGATCTGGAATAGGTTGATCAGCGTGTCGTTTTTGGGCGTGTATAGCGGTGCAAACGACTTTCCGCCGAACTCGACACGTTCCCCAGCCTCATAGGATTTCGCCTTGCTGTAGAGCGTCATAAGCTCTTTGGAGCGGTAAGACCAACGAGTATCCAGCTCGGAGGAAAGAGCGGCGGCCTCATGGTACATCTGGGCGCTGTTTGTTGCCCCGGAGAGAAGGAGAAAGTTAAGACGCCAGAAAAGATGCCTCATTCGCTCGCCTTCGTTGATTCCACCTCTGAGCTGGCCCAACTTGCGTAGGTCTTCCAGGGGGAACCGCAGAATTCGGAAAAAATCGTACGCTAAGCTAAGGAAGGTCTGAAAAAGCCCCCGCTCGAGAAATGCATCCCAGCAACCATGCGGGTTACAGAGCGGTGATTTCGCGAAACATGGGCTTTTTCAGAGCTTCCTTAGCGTTACGATAAAGCTAGCATGGAAACGATAGGTGCAAGCAAGTTAAGGGTTGCATCGCGCATGTCAATCTAGGCTATACCCTAACTTGATGTCAGGCAGGGCCGCGCCGCTTCGTCAGAATAGAGTCTGCTTTCCCATTTTTTGACACATGCCCGCGAAGGTTATAGATTTCAGCCTGACAGAAATGGGCTTTGAGGCACAACGGAACAGAAAGTGCACTTAAGCCGCCTTCAACCAAGGAGACATCGTGCAGGGGCACCGCATCGGCTACGTCCGGGTCAGCAGCTTTGACCAGAACCCGGAACGCCAGCTGGAACAAACCCAGGTGAGCAAGGTGTTCACCGACAAGGCATCGGGCAAGGACACCCAGCGCCCCCAGCTCGAAGCGCTGCTGAGCTTCGTCCGCGAAGGCGATACAGTGGTGGTGCACAGCATGGATCGGCTGGCCCGCAACCTCGATGACCTGCGTCGCTTGGTACAGAAGCTGACTCAGCGCGGCGTGCGCATCGAGTTCCTGAAGGAGGGCCTGGTGTTCACTGGCGAGGACTCGCCGATGGCCAACCTGATGCTGTCGGTGATGGGGGCCTTCGCTGAGTTCGAGCGCGCCCTGATCCGCGAGCGGCAGCGTGAGGGCATCGCCTTGGCCAAGCAGCGTGGCGCGTACCGGGGCCGCAAGAAAGCCCTGTCCGATGAGCAGGCTGCTACCCTGCGGCAGCGAGCGACGGCCGGCGAGCCCAAGGCGCAGCTTGCCCGCGAGTTCAACATCAGCCGGGAAACCCTCTACCAGTACCTCCGCACGGACGACTGACACATGCCGCGTCGCTTGATCCTCTCGGCCACGGAGCGGGACACCCTGCTTGCGCTGCCGGAAAGCCAGGATGACCTGATCCGCTACTACACCTTCAACGACTCCGACCTGTCGCTGATCCGCCAGCGACGCGGCGACGCCAACCGCCTCGGCTTCGCCGTGCAGCTCTGCCTGCTGCGCTACCCCGGTTACGCGCTGGGAACCGACAGCGAGCTGCCCGAGCCGGTCATCCTGTGGGTGGCGAAGCAAGTCCAGGCCGAGCCGGCGAGCTGGGCAAAGTACGGCGAGCGCGACGTGACCCGTCGCGAGCATGCCCAGGAACTGCGCACCTACCTGCAACTGGCCCCGTTCGGCCTGTCCGACTTCCGCGCCCTGGTGCGCGAGCTAACCGAGCTGGCCCAGCAGACCGACAAAGGCTTGCTGCTGGCCGGTCAGGCCCTGGAGAGCCTACGGCAGAAACGACGCATCCTGCCGGCGCTGAGCGTGATTGACCGGGCCTGCTCGGAAGCCATTGCGCGAGCCAATCGGCGGGTCTACCGCGCCCTGGTCGAACCACTCACGGACTCGCATCGGGCCAAGCTGGACGAGCTGTTGAAGCTCAAGGCCGGCAGCAGCATCACCTGGTTGACCTGGCTGCGCCAGGCACCGCTGAAACCCAACTCTCGGCACATGCTGGAACACATCGAGCGGCTGAAGACATTTCAGTTGGTGGACTTGCCCGAAGGCCTGGGCCGGCACATCCACCAGAACCGCCTGCTCAAGCTGGCCCGCGAGGGTGGGCAGATGACGCCCAAAGACCTCGGTAAGTTCGAGCCGCAGCGCCGCTACGCGACCCTGGCCGCCGTGGTGCTGGAGAGCACCGCGACCGTGATCGATGAGCTGGTCGATCTGCATGACCGCATCCTGGTCAAGCTGTTCAGCGGCGCGAAGCACAAGCATCAGCAGCAGTTCCAGAAGCAGGGCAAGGCGATCAACGACAAGGTGCGCCTGTACTCCAGGATCGGCCAGGCGCTGCTGGAAGCGAAGGAAAGCGGCAGCGACCCCTATGCCGCCATCGAGGCGGTGATTCCCTGGGACGAGTTCACCGAGAGCGTCAGCGAGGCCGAGCTGCTGGCCCGGCCGGAAGGCTTCGACCACCTGCACCTGGTCGGCGAGAACTTCGCCACCCTGCGCCGTTACACGCCGGCCTTGCTGGAGGTGCTGGAACTGCGCGCCGCGCCGGCCGCGCAAGGCGTGCTGGCAGCCGTGCAGACCCTGCGTGAGATGAACGCCGACAACCTGCGCAAGGTGCCGGCCGATGCACCCACGGCCTTCATCAAGCCGCGCTGGAAGCCGCTGGTGATCACCCCGGAAGGCCTCGACCGGAAATTCTACGAAATCTGCGCCCTGTCCGAGCTGAAGAACGCCCTGCGCTCCGGCGACATCTGGGTCAAGGGCTCGCGGCAGTTCCGCGACTTCGACGACTACCTGCTGCCGGCCGAGAAGTTCGCCGCACTCAAGCGCGAGCAGGCCCTGCCCCTGGCGATCAACCCGAACAGCGACCAGTACCTGGAAGAGCGTTTGCAGCTGCTGGACGAGCAGTTGGCCACCGTCACCCGCCTGGCCAAGGACAACGAGCTGCCCGATGCCATCCTCACCGAGTCAGGGCTGAAAATCACCCCGCTGGATGCGGCGGTGCCGGATCGGGCGCAGGCGCTGATCGACCAAACCAGCCAGTTACTGCCGCGCATCAAGATCACCGAACTGCTGATGGACGTGGACGACTGGACGGGCTTCAGCCGCCACTTCACCCACTTGAAGGACGGGGCCGAGGCCAAAGACAGGACGTTGCTGCTGTCCGCAATCCTCGGTGATGCGATCAACCTCGGGCTGACCAAGATGGCCGAGTCGAGCCCCGGCCTGACCTACGCCAAGCTGTCCTGGCTGCAAGCCTGGCACATCCGCGACGAAACCTATTCGGCGGCCTTGGCCGAGCTGGTCAACCACCAGTATCGCCACGCCTTTGCCGCCCACTGGGGCGACGGCACGACCTCATCCTCCGATGGCCAGCGCTTCCGCGCGGGTGGCCGGGGCGAGAGCACCGGGCACGTCAACCCGAAGTACGGTAGCGAGCCGGGACGGCTGTTCTATACCCATATCTCCGACCAGTACGCGCCGTTCAGCACCCGCGTGGTGAATGTCGGCGTCCGCGATTCCACCTATGTGCTCGACGGCCTGCTGTACCACGAGTCCGACCTGCGGATCGAGGAGCACTACACCGACACGGCCGGCTTCACCGATCACGTCTTTGCCCTGATGCACCTGCTAGGCTTCCGCTTCGCGCCGCGCATCCGCGACCTCGGCGAAACCAAGCTGTACGTGCCGCAGGGCGTGCAAGCCTACCCGACGTTGCGCCCGCTGATCGGCGGCACCCTGAACATCAAGCACGTGCGTGCCCACTGGGACGACATCCTGCGCCTGGCCAGCTCGATCAAGCAGGGCACCGTCACCGCCTCGCTGATGCTGCGCAAGCTCGGCAGCTACCCGCGCCAGAACGGACTGGCCGTGGCCCTGCGCGAGCTGGGCCGGATCGAGCGCACGCTGTTCATCCTGGACTGGCTGCAAAGTGTTGAACTGCGCCGCCGCGTGCATGCCGGCCTGAACAAAGGTGAGGCGCGCAACTCGCTGGCCAGGGCGGTGTTCTTCAACCGCCTTGGGGAAATCAGGGATCGGAGCTTCGAGCAGCAGCGCTACCGGGCCAGCGGCCTCAACCTGGTGACGGCGGCTATCGTGCTGTGGAACACGGTGTACCTGGAACGCGCCACCCAGGGGTTGGTCGAGGCCGGCAAGCCGGTGGACGGCGAGCTGCTGCAATTCCTGTCGCCGCTGGGCTGGGAGCACATCAACCTAACCGGCGATTACGTCTGGCGGCAGAGCCGCAGACTGGAAGACGGGAAGTTTCGGCCCTTACGGATGCCCGGAAAACCTTAGCGTACGATTTTTTCCGAATTCTGCGGGCTCCCCATCAACACGGATAAAGCGCCCGCCTATGGTCGCGCGCTTGCTCTGCTCAAACGCGAAGGCCGGTGCCCGTCTGACGTTGAACACCGACAGATTAAGTACCGGAACAACGTGATTGAATGCGATCATGGCAAACTGAAACGGATAATCGGCGCCACGCTGGGATTTAAATCCATGAAGACGGCTTACGCCACCATCAAAGGTATTGAGGTGATGCGTGCACTACGCAAAGGCCAGGCCTCAGCATTTTATTATGGTGATCCCCTGGGCGAAATGCGCCTGGTAAGCAGAGTTTTTGAAATGTAAGGCCTTTGAATAAGACAAAAGGCTGCCTCATCGCTAACTTTGCAACAGTGCCCATGTAGCCTATCAGCATGTCGTACCTGTCACATATACGTTCGTTTGTGCGTGAAGGTGGAGGGATGAAAAGTTGGCAGTTATCGCAGCTACCCGGTCACTACCCCATGACATAGGTACTCACTCTTTCCATTGACCCTCTCCCATTAACTAAAGCGTGAAACGATTGAGGTATGAGTAGATGGTAGTCCCGTCTTCTTTTTCTATTATTTCTTCTCCGCCTATAAACCTCTGCCCCAATGAAATTGAAGGAGTATTACCATTATCAACAGTGGCGCCAATAAAAATAGCCTCAACTCCAGCCCCCTTGAGACCATTCTTAAACTCGTTGAATGCCTTTTCTACTGTATCTCTACCAACCCCTTTACCTCTAAAGTCCGCTCTAACAAACCATCCTACATCAGTTGTTCCCTCATCAAGAGAGACAATAAACACACATATTGCGATTATTTCGTCGCGATCATTCAAAGTAGCATAAGTGAATCGGCTCCTGTTTTTTTCAGGAATATCCATATGGACTAGTAAATCTTCATATAGGGAGGAGCGCTTAAGACTGATAACGGAATTATTATAAGCATCACATAACGCATTGTATCCTGATTCAATTATCTCGATATTATTCATCTAATTATCATCCAGTTATTAATATTTAAACTAATAAACAACTCTTGTGCTAAACCCGGAATTAATGACAGCAACGGCGATGAATTGACCTAGCCAGTCGCAATGGAATTGTCCATGCCGATAGTGAGTACCGTCTGGCTATCTTTCACAATTCGGATGAACTCATTTTTCCCGAGCACCCTGATTAACCTGCTGATACCTTTTCCACCACGTGAAACCTTTATCTGCGCCTTAATTTTTTCCGGGGCTATATAGCTATTCAACCCTTCCACAGAGCACAATGCATAAAATCGCAGATTCGCAGAATGACTCAGAAAATTGGTTTTCCGGTCAGGGCTCATCCATCCGATCATGTCCAAGATATCATCATTGTTACCAACGGTGCAAAACTGGGTCTTCCGCAACTTAGGTGGAGTTGTTTAAGCCAGAGGGCTCATGACTCGTCGTCGAAGTAACTCGAAGCCAGCTCGACCGTACATCTGTCGTTTCAGCATCTTCAGGCGGTTTACATGGCCTTCCACAACGCCATTACTCCATCTGCTGCTTATCGCTTCGTGTATTGCTGTTGCATCCGCTTCCATACTGGCCGCAACACGCTGAAGGTCAATGAGCCCACTTTGACTTACGTCAGTGAACGATTGATTTAACTGCGATTTATTCTTCGTTTTCAGCATTCGATAGAAGTCGAGCGACAGCTGTTGCGCCATTTTCAGTTGCGGTTCTTTCTGGCACATCGATTCGATGAAGCGGGATGCATAGTTTTCTTCTCCTCTGATCATTCGCCAGGGCATTAACCAGCGGCTTACCCTGGATGCTGAGGGGAGTCGAACTGGGGCGATAACGGGACTGTTAACCTGCTTACGCCACTTAGCCACAACATCCCTGACCGTCGTTTCGCTCCCGGTGAAGCCAACATTTACCATCTCCCTCCAAGCCTATATTTGCAACAGTGCCAGTATTCTCCTCCCAGATGATACTAGCTGAATGATTTCCATCGAATTACTGTAATGTAGTACCACCCGCAGAAACGCCCAAGGTATTGGCCGGATGTTATGCGGTCGAGAAACGCATGACTCCACAAGATACGCACAGGGTTGTTGTTTATCCATCTCTCGGGCTAGTGTATCCATCAGGGCGGATTTGTTTTTATCACCATTTTGTCTATAAGTCAGAAAAGGAATAATGTTGGGAAAAACAGTTATCAAGGGAATCGGTAACAGCAGCATTATCTTAATGAATAAATCCCACACAAAAAATACCTTACTCATTCGACTTCGTGTTATACATACCAGTATTTATAACAGTTTTAATCATCTAAATAGTCTTTTCAAGTATAGAACGTTATATTGAACATCAAACAGTTATTAAGGCTGGGATTGACTAAAGCGTTTTCTTTTCAAATACAATATGACGGTGTGGCTTTACAACAATACAACTGATGCATGAGCCATCTCTTTGAGTGGATCAATAGCCCGGCTCTGCATCAGTTGGAACAAGCCGAATGGAGGTTGCCAATTTTCACGACTTATTCAATCACCGTAATTACTCTCCACAATAAAACTAGGCCTGTAGCCGAAGATTTTGATGATGAGCTTGAACTGTCACAGAGCCGGTGGTACCGAACACTTCAAACGTATGAACGTAGGCGGGACGTTAGCTTATTGATAGTTCGTAGGAGTAAATCTCACCAATTCCAATTGTACGGTTGATGGATTTTATAGGATAGTCATATATTGCTCCCAATTGTTTTTCAACGCTATTATTTGGATGATTGTTAATTAAGAAAACGCAGATACCGATAGCCGTAGGCTTTGTACCTAAGGATGTCAGCACCAGTCTTGGGTTTTCTGCATATATATCTAATAAGGTCTGATATACGGCGTAAGGGTTTGCACCAGGACAGGTTCTTAGATCTGTCTCCATGCTGTCGAAATGTAATAAATGCTTTCTGAGTGATTTGTTCTCCCAGCCTGGGATATAAGCTGGGACTGATATACAAGCCAGTAATTTATTGAAGCTTGCCCCATCATCATTACTTAAAATCTGGCCTAGACGAGAGTTTTCAAATCCTAAGAATGAAACCAGGCTGGTTTTTTGTAAGCCAGATGTGATTGTATTCAGTGAAAATACGGGAAGAGAAGAAAATGGCTGTCGGCCATCGCTTAATTGATACTCCTCATCCCCGCCCTCAGTCGAAGGCGACTTACTGTATTCTTTCGGTTCAATGTAGAGAACAGTAAATGATTCTATACCTTCAATCATATTAATGGAGTAAAAAAGATACAATATTTCAGGGAAATCAAGAGAAGTAGAGTCTATTATTACTTTTTTAGGCGACATAGAGATTAATGCATCCTTCAATGCTAACAATTTGTATTTATTACCATTGAGTTTTAATGCATATTCATCTTTTACATATTTAACCTGAAATGCATTGCTTGCGTTTACTTTTTTTATCGCCAGGCCAGTTCTCTCATCTAACTCTTCACCATAGAAAAAAATGTCATGATGGCGATTAGTAAAATCTAAGTTGTTGTGAGTTCTGATACGTTTGAATTTTATCATAACAGGCCCAACTGGTATGATGTGACTGAAACTAGAAAACATCAAAAAGATGAGTCATCGATATCCCACCGGGCTCCATATTTTCTTTAACAAGGATGAAAAATCTTCATCACTACCTACAAAAATGGTTTCAACCTCACCTTTGCTAAATTTTATTTTTTTCTTTTTTCTGTGGCTTATTCCAAAATATGGTGCAAGAACTGGATGTAAGACGTAATCATTGAGTTCCAGGTTGTCAGTTGATTTACTCTTCGTTCCTTTCTGTTCAATCAGCACGGACCACACCAATGATTCATTTAGGATTTCCTTAACATTATAAGCAAGAAGATTTATATCAGTTAAATCTAAAGTGAAATGGTTTACTTCTGATTCGCTCTGAGAACGTCGAGATTGGCAATAGTTGAAAATCGCACCAAGTCTTTTAGCCACTCTTTTTAGATGCATTCCATGAGCACCAAAATCTCCTATTTTTTCAATTTCGAGTTCACTCGTCTTCAGGGTGGCCTCTAATTGAGCTTCGATTGTCATGGATGGTATCGTTTTTGGCGGCAGTGGAGACGTGATATTTGTTTTTGTTACCGACTGGTGACATAACTCCAGAAAATGTCTGATGTTCCCTCTTGATAAATATACAAACTGTTTATAGCCAGCGTACAGTGGGCAGATTCTGGTTGGTAATTTATTATAAAGATAGAGAATTACACCGACGAGATTGTTAGGTATCCATGATTTATATTTTGTTGTATGTCCTGCTTTATATTGCAAATATTGTTCTAACACCTCGTCTGGGCTAATACTTTTCCTATTCAGCAATGCACCATTTATCAGGCTTGCCTCAGGAAATTTATCATCTATAAAATATTGAACTTGCAATTTTGACTTTGATTTAGACAAACCGGTTTCAATCATTGAATGTAATTTTTTAGTTAATGCGTCATCACTGAATATTTCATGTGATATCTCTTTTGTCGATTTTTCAGGAAGAAACTTACTGGCCAGATTTTTAATTGAATCCTGATACTCCTTCGTTTGTCTGTGCGGGATTTGATGTTCTGACGTAAATATGGAACGGAGTTTTTCATGATCAGTGTTTTCTATATAATCTGAAAAGCGCAGGGCTAATATCTCACCAGCAAATGTATCAAAGTCATTGAGATACAGTTCTTCTAAGTCTATATATCTGAAATCATGCTGCTCAACAATGCTTTCGTTGCCTAACGTTTTATGTGAAATATTAGCATTTTTCTTATAGGCAACACTGAACAGTAACGGCATGGATCCGTGCTTCATTAAAGTATTGATTATTGCCTGCTGGTCTGATGTCAAGTTCTCGAACTCGTCAATGTAAACTTGAAAATTAGGCTTTATAATGCATCCAGTTATTGCATGTAGTTTGCTAATGATATTCTGTAATGAAAATTTTGTATCAAGAGAAAACGGTGGTGTTTCAGTAACTGGGGCATTTATCCAATTGCAAAGAGTAAACAGTCTTTCATGTAAAAGATCGCTAACATCAACAAGTTTCGCATTTTTATCAATGCCCAAACCTTCAGAAATTGTATCTGGCAATTTCAGATTATTAATCTTCTCTTTCAACGAAAAAACAGGAGATTTTTCGGACAATAAATTATTGGTTAGTTTAACAAACTCAATAATCAGCGATAGACTCATGTACGTTTTGAAAGCTGTTGACCAAAATTTTCCGAGCCAAGCTTCGGTTAATAACTGGCTAAAGGATGTATCCGGGCGCCAATATATACCCAGATTGGAAAGATCCTCAATACCAATCGTATCTTTATTCACACTTAGAGCTGTCTGGTGGCAATGATACTTTAAGAACATCGTTTTTCCATATCCTCTCCCCCCAATAACTATACTTGCTTTTGTCGTTTTTTTTAGATTTACATCTTCGTACCCTAAGGGAAGAACATATTTACCATAGAGATCATCAGGTAATTCTTCGGCACGGTTTTTCGAAAAAATCTCGTTAAATTTCATATTTTACCTTTTGAATAACCTATTCCATCCTTCATTTTCAAACCAGAGGAATGAAAGATTATTATTTGGAGTTGAGTTTGCCAAGACATAACTAAGCCCCAAATTACCGAACCCTAATGGATTGCTTATTGAGTTCTTATTACATATATCAATGTACAATCTTAAGAAGTCATTATGTGTATAGAAATATTCTCTATTTATTCTCCTGTTGGATGCTCTAAAGAAACTATGATTTTCATCCAAGTACTCAACAGGCCTAATAATTAGGTTTTTATATTTAGATTGTATCCTTATTGTTGAATCGCGTAGAGCCGCAAATGGAATGAATATTATTTTCTTTCCAAGTTCATCAAGATTTGTTTCTTTCATGAAAGTGTCAATTTGAGTGCCAGAACCAAGCATATCATCAAAAAAAACTATCGCTTTGATTCTTGGTGGCAATTTTTCTATATTTTCAACTTTTACCCCTAAGTTTTTATCGAAAAAATCTCTTTGTAGGAATGTGTGTATTACATCACCACTTTTAGTGACTTTACTATCCACATTATTTATTACGGACGTTCGAAACGGAAGATTCCTTGCATGTTTTGGCGAGTTGATGTCATTCATCCATTTTTCAATATCCTCAATATGGTAAATATCTAACTCCTCTAAGATCTGTGGGAGAATAATTGAGGATATATTATAGCCCATAGATGTAACAGTTTCTCTGTTACGATATATCAACTCGCTTAACACAGAGGCTGCAAGATATTTTTCCTTTTCATCCTTGAAATTATCTAACCAGCGTTGCAGTACTGATACTTTTACATTATCCCAGTAACCAATCTTGATTAATTTTTTAGATTGTTCAATAATCGCTTCAGTATCTCTTGCTGTAATATGATCTATTTTCATGATGTTATTATCGCAGGGGTAGTTTTTTTATGTCATTTAATGTTATGTACTGCGCTCCAATGCCTTTCGAAATACTTTTAATCCAGTCGACTCCAAATTTCGATTTTAATGCCGCGGCAACCATTTCACCACATTCGTACTCAGAAGCTTTGATAACAAAAACACAATCTGTAATGGAAAAAGAACCGTTTCGTATGATCCCAACTTTCCCCAAACATCTTGTTCCTACACGGGGTACAACAACATCTCCTTTCACCGCCTGTACGGCTGAACCATTTTCTGCACTGTCATTGTTATTTTCAAATAAAGAAAAATCATTATAAAAAGAAGATGAATGGATTATCGCATCATGCAGTTGAGTTTTTTTCGTTTTGCTGATATTCCCTCTCATAACTTTTATACCTGAAGTTTCAATCGTTTTTTCGTTATTGTTATATTTAAAAGAGTTATATTGATGGTCGGCCCTTTCAATAAACTCTTCTTTTTTAAGCCTTATCGCTTTATTTTTTTTTGAACTTCTTGTTGTTATTGATGGGCTTATTGATTTTTTGTTACTGACAGTGAGAATATGAGTCCTTGCTTCAGTTCCCAAAAATGCCTTATTATCTAATTCTATAACATCTATATATTTAAATAATGAGGTTATTTTTTCTCTGAGTGGTTTATATTTCTCGCTTGAAAATATCGTATCAGGTACAACAATTCCACAACAACTGTCTCGATCAAGCAACTTAAGCGATAACATTAAGAACAAAACCTCAGCTCTGTAATATTTTGTTTTATGATTTAGTGCCCACTCCTTAAATAAGAACCTTGTATAGGCAGTATGTTCAGCTGTATAAAAAGGAGGATTGCCAATGACTATGCCATATGTACTGTTTTGTGCCTTTATTTTATCAAAACTGGCTGAATGGGTTGCATCTAAACATATACTCGTCGTGTTTTGTAATAGGTCTAACTTTCTGCAGTTTTCATCATCAATATCAATTCCGTAGAGCTTTGCGTTGTCGTATTTGAGCGCAGCTGTCATCAACAACGAGCCTTCACCAGCACTTAAGTCAATGATTGTACTTGCTTCGTCTGATGGTAATGATGAGATAAGCAACTCTGCCACATCCCGGTTTGTATAGTACTGAGATAGACGTTTTTTTCTTGAAATCGTTTTGCCCATGCTCAACTTGAACTTCCGCCTCTTCTGCTCTTGTTTTTGGAATGCTACCGCCCTCAGATCATCATGTCTGATAGCCATATCATTTAACAGATAATTCAAATGTTTTATCTTTGTTAAAGATATAGGCAACAGAGACTGGACTCAATAACTTTTCTACTTATTAAAATGTACGTTTGAAAAGTAGACTTCTGCGGTACACTCTGACTGACCTGCTCCCCGTATTTTCACACAGACTGCTGTTAGTTACTTCCGCCTTTGGCACAAAGCAGACGTTAAGACTTACAGCATCGGGAAACTTCTGGATGCCGCGTCAGCGGCATGGAGGCGCCAGATGAGGTTACATGTGTCTGTGGCGTCAAATGGCGCCGAAAGCCCGGCGTAGCCGGTTACCGGGCTATAAATTCTGCCACCCTACCCCCTGCCCTGATTAGCCTTAACCATCTAACAGCAATGAAGAAGTCAAAGTAATCCCTTTTAACCCCGGTGAGCGGGCTTTACGGCGTTTACGACGTAAAGGGCGTGATTTCCGGGGCCTTAGCGGCGGCAGCTTGCTGCTGACGCTTAGGGGGATGTTCATCAACTATTTCAGCGACACCAGGAAACTTAACACGGTAGCTGCAAAGCCATACCCGCTCAAAACGTCTCAGGAGCCTCTGTACGCGGTCGGAGTGGTCCCGACAAGGCGACAGCCGCAGTCGGGGCGTATCTCCGCGTTAGCGGGCCGGAGGGCCGCTTACGAGCGTGTACTAAATAACTGACCGCTGCTCCACTTACAGCGATGAAGAAGAGTAGTTACAACACCCATCATTAAAAGCGATGTTGTTCCCCGGCCTTTGGCCGGGGCGGCGGCGCTTTTCAGTGGTGGGGAGGGGCTCCTGGCTGGCAAACCGGCGCTGGTTTTATGATGAATAACGTTATGAATGCTGTAACTAATTTGGTTCTCCGGTCGGGGCCCGTCGCGAAGCGATGGGAGCTCTCTCTGGTGTTGCCGAACCGGCGCGACCGTCAGGTCGCTGCAAGGGCGGGCATTCTCTGCAGCCTGTCCACAGGGCAGGCGATGAACAGGTTATGTGTTTACAGGATTTATTAAAGGATCTTTAAAAGAGGTACAGAGCTGGTGTTTAAAAGGAACCACGCGCCCTGAAAGCCCGACGGCATGTGCTTTGTGCGTATCACGGTTGTAGCCTAATGAAATACTCCCTTGCAGTTATATGTGGATAACAGAAATCGGCCGTTAAAAGTGACGCCGGCGATAACATTTAAGGCCACGTTGACGCCAGGAAGACCGGAATTATGGTGAGGAATGCAGGCCTGAAGATAAGATAATACGTAGTAGCCGGGCAACAGGCGTGCGAAAGCCTCCGGCGCCGGCCGGATTTTTTAAGGAAGGAATGTTATATGGGCACAGTGGCCAGTCGCGTGTAGTTGTTCCCGCGCGACAGCAGCATGCGCTCCTGCACACGGCGCTCAACCTCACGCTTCAGCGCTTCTTTATCGCCCCTGAAGCGGCCGGTGGCGTATTCGCGGGTCAGTTGCTGACGCACGCGCGTCTCGATGTCATGACGCTGCCGTGATGCATCCCGCCGTGCAGTATCCCGCTTCCGGCCGTGAGATTTACGCTCAGCCTGATAGCTGCGAAAACGCTCACGCACGAACCGCCACGCTTTTGCGATCAGCTCGTCCATCTCCAGCGGTTTCAGTTTCTGCTTTTTGCGCTGCAGGTTTTCCCACTCCACACGGCTGCGGCGCGCGGCCACCACAGCCACCTCAGAAACGTCAAGCGCGGAAAACAGAGCCGGGGTGAAGGTGATATCGGTCGGGATGTTACAGCCGATCTGCGGGTCATATTCCGTCTGATAGGTGATGAGCCCCAGCTCCGCCAGAAACTTCAGCGCCCGCGTGGCACGGCTGACTGACAGGTTGCCGCTCCTTGACTCGGTGGCCAGTCCACACTCGATGGCCATATTGGTAATCGAGCGCTGCACGCGATTGGCCAGCGGATCATAGTGAAAACACATTGCCTGCAGTAGCGCGTCAATTGCACGCCGGCGCAACAGTGGTGGCATCCTGTGCCGCTTACCCAGCGAACGCAAAAACGCCACATGAATGGAAAAATCAAAACGGGACGTGAAGCCTTCGGCTTTCGCCATCAGCTTACGGCAGAACGGCAGGGTCTTTTTCCCTTCTCGCGGCGTGAAAACCGGGTTCGGGTTTTTAACCTGTGAATAGTGGTTTTGAAGGATATCAGTCACCGCTTCCTGCGCTTATGTTGCACGGAAGGAGCGAATGACACAGAAACTGATCTTGAAGTTTTCTGAGCATGTACATATACTCCCTGCATAGAGCAACACGTTCTATGCAGTTTATGAAGGCCCCGTTAATCTTTTCGTTCCGCCAAGATTGAAGAAGATTATCGGGGTTTTTGCTTTTCTGGTCCCGGGTAGATACCTCATCAGAACCAGTTCCCTGCCACCTTACGGCGTGGCACACCAAAAACTCTACTCTCGCAGCAATTTAACACTCATCGGGTAAAGGTTCAAGAAAGTAAGCCCATTAAGCTATGTTTCTGGCTAATGCTTCGCGGTGGATCAACCGGGACAGTACTTCAGCCTGTGTTAACCCATCGTCATGACACATTTTCATCAATATTTCTTTGAGCTGTGGTTCCAGAAACACTTTAACTTCTTTATGGGTGGCCCTTTTCTTTGCCACTGAAGATCGCTGTTTATCAGCAGCGCTAAGTGGGTTCCCTTTTCGGTAGGGACGTTTCGATGAGGAAGTAACTCCGTTAACGACCTGTGACATCTCTGCCTCCTCAAGCATTAAACCAAATACCTGGACAAAGATACTACATGTCTTTATAGGCAGCGAGAGCACACATTAATTTAATGTAAAATACATTTTCCTGTTGGCGCAGAAAAAATGTGTTCAATGTGATCGTTAGTACGATGAATACCAGTCAGTACCGCCATTCCAGCGGGACTGCCAGTGCCGCAGATAGTGTTGAGCAACGACTGGAACATCCCACACGACAAGCACGTTCTCTGAATTGACCCGATCAGCGGCTCGAGTGTAGTTAAAAGACCCCACTTCAACATTACGGCCGTCAGCAATAATGACTTTATCGTGCATGATTTTGTACTGCGACACTGTGCGAACCGGGATACCGGCATTGACCAGAAGATTCATGGCCGCCAGACTCGCCTTGTTTTGCCTGCCTGTATTGGCTTTCCAGTCCAGAACCACTTTCACATCGAGACCACGCTGTTTTGCCCTGACAAGCGCGCCGGCGACTTCGGGTGAGGTGAAGGAATAGCCCATCAGCCGGATTTCCTGCTGTGCAGAATTAATAGTCTTCAGGACCAGCTGCAGAGCCGTTCCTTCCGGCGAATACCCCGTCTCGATGCTGGCGGCATACACGGCCGGAACTGGTGGGGGGAACCGCAGAATTCGGAAAAAATCGTACGCTAAGCTAACGGTGTTCTCGTGACAGCTCTTTGACTAGGCTTTCTAAGGCCATTCTGATAGCCCTGACTTCCTGAAAAGCCATGGCTAAAATTTGTGCGGCTAAAAGGGATAACCGATGGTAAAGTAAGTTATCCGGCACTGTTGCAAAGTTAGCGATGAGGCAGCCTTTTGTCTTATTCAAAGGCCTTACATTTCAAAAACTCTGCTTACCAGGCGCATTTCGCCCAGGGGATCACCATAATAAAATGCTGAGGCCTGGCCTTTGCGTAGTGCACGCATCACCTCAATACCTTTGATGGTGGCGTAAGCCGTCTTCATGGATTTAAATCCCAGCGTGGCGCCGATTATCCGTTTCAGTTTGCCATGATCGCATTCAATCACGTTGTTCCGGTACTTAATCTGTCGGTGTTCAACGTCAGACGGGCACCGGCCTTCGCGTTTGAGCAGAGCAAGCGCGCGACCATAGGCGGGCGCTTTATCCGTGTTGATGAATCGCGGGATCTGCCACTTCTTCACGTTGTTGAGGATTTTACCCAGAAACCGGTATGCAGCTTTGCTGTTACGACGGGAGGAGAGATAAAAATCGACAGTGCGGCCCCGGCTGTCGACGGCCCGGTACAGATACGCCCAGCGGCCATTGACCTTCACGTAGGTTTCATCCATGTGCCACGGGCAAAGATCGGAAGGGTTACGCCAGTACCAGCGCAGCCGTTTTTCCATTTCAGGCGCATAACGCTGAACCCAGCGGTAAATCGTGGAGTGATCGACATTCACTCCGCGTTCAGCCAGCATCTCCTGCAGCTCACGGTAACTGATGCCGTATTTGCAGTACCAGCGTACGGCCCACAGAATGATGTCACGCTGAAAATGCCGGCCTTTGAATGGGTTCATGTGCAGCTCCATCAGCAAAAGGGGATGATAAGTTTATCACCACCGACTATTTGCAACAGTGCCGTCCGGTTCATTGATGACGGGATCAGTACCGACGGTGATATGGGGCAAATGGTGGTCACCATCCTGTCGGCTGTGGCACAGGCTGAACGCCGGAGGATCCTAGAGCGCACGAATGAGGGCCGACAGGAAGCAAAGCTGAAAGGAATCAAATTTGGCCGCAGGCGTACCGTGGACAGGAACGTCGTGCTGACGCTTCATCAGAAGGGCACTGGTGCAACGGAAATTGCTCATCAGCTCAGTATTGCCCGCTCCACGGTTTATAAAATTCTTGAAGACGAAAGGGCCTCGTGATACGCTTATTTTTATAGGTTAATGTCATGATAATAATGGTTTCTTAGACGTCAGGTGGCACTTTTCGGGGAAATGTGCGCGGAACCCCTATTTGTTTATTTTTCTAAATACATTCAAATATGTATCCGCTCATGATACAATAACCCTGGTAAATGCTTCAATAATATTGAAAAAGGAAGAGTATGAGTATTCAACATTTTCGTGTCGCCCTTATTCCCTTTTTTGCGGCATTTTGCCTTCCTGTTTTTGCTCACCCAGAAACGCTGGTGAAAGTAAAAGATGCTGAAGATCAGTTGGGTGCACGAGTGGGTTACATCGAACTGGATCTCAACAGCGGTAAGATCCTTGAGAGTTTTCGCCCCGAAGAACGTTTTCCAATGATGAGCACTTTTAAAGTTCTGCTATGTGGTGCGGTATTATCCCGTGTTGACGCCGGGCAAGAGCAACTCGGTCGCCGCATACACTATTCTCAGAATGACTTGGTTGAGTACTCACCAGTCACAGAAAAGCATCTTACGGATGGCATGACAGTAAGAGAATTATGCAGTGCTGCCATAACCATGAGTGATAACACTGCGGCCAACTTACTTCTGACAACGATCGGAGGACCGAAGGAGCTAACCGCTTTTTTGCACAACATGGGGGATCATGTAACTCGCCTTGATCGTTGGGAACCGGAGCTGAATGAAGCCATACCAAACGACGAGCGTGACACCACGATGCCTGCAGCAATGGCAACAACGTTGCGCAAACTATTAACTGGCGAACTACTTACTCTAGCTTCCCGGCAACAATTAATAGACTGGATGGAGGCGGATAAAGTTGCAGGACCACTTCTGCGCTCGGCCCTTCCGGCTGGCTGGTTTATTGCTGATAAATCTGGAGCCGGTGAGCGTGGGTCTCGCGGTATCATTGCAGCACTGGGGCCAGATGGTAAGCCCTCCCGTATCGTAGTTATCTACACGACGGGGAGTCAGGCAACTATGGATGAACGAAATAGACAGATCGCTGAGATAGGTGCCTCACTGATTAAGCATTGGTAACTGTCAGACCAAGTTTACTCATATATACTTTAGATTGATTTAAAACTTCATTTTTAATTTAAAAGGATCTAGGTGAAGATCCTTTTTGATAATCTCATGACCAAAATCCCTTAACGTGAGTTTTCGTTCCACTGAGCGTCAGACCCCTTAACGGGTGTTTAAGAAACGCCGGGAGCGGGGAAACTGGCTTTTCCCCGTTCCCGGGGTTGGACAACGACGCGATGCGGAGGCGTCAGGATTTTGTGGTATGACGAAACCAGTAGCAGACGGGTCCGTCGCCGGTATCGTGGACAGATCCCAGAAACCAGCCATCATCATCCGGTGGCTCCGGTATCCAGCCACGGGCATCCGGGGCTTCATCCGTAAATCCGGCAGCGAAAGCTTCAGGCGCTTCATCGCGCATTGTCATCACAAAGCACTGGAGTTTATGGGTTCTGAGCCAGTAACTTAATTCTGCGGAAGTTTCACAGCCACTTCGTACCAGCGCAGGATGTGTCCAGTACCCCTGTTCATCACGTTTCACTTCAGCGGCGATAATCATTTTTCTTTCTCCTTGTGTTCGCTATGCTTTGTCGTTGATTTCATAACGGTTATGGATTTTTCTTCAGCACCGGCTTCCCGGTATTTCAGAAACTCTACGACCTTTCTTACCAGACTCTCCGAATCCCGATCGCGTAGTAGTGGAATGCCGGCCTGCCTCAGAACCTCTTCCAGCAGAATATCGCGCCGGATACGGTGTTTTTTCTGGTGTGAGGCATCATCCAGTTCAACTGCGCCGATGATAGCGAAGGTATGGATGTCAACGATGACCACATCGCAGTGCCACTGTGATGCCATCCGGAAGAGTTGCCACCAGGTCCGGGATCGTGGCCGGATATGGGGAGAGAGTGTGGCAATATCTGCCACCCGGACCTGAGGACACAACAGCCAGCGTGTTCGGCTGGTATGCCTCAGCAATGCCCGGAAAAAATGTTGTTCCCGTGGCGTCATCAGTGTGTCATTACCCACCCAGACCCGCTGGCGACACAACCGTTGCTCAGCCTCTGAGGGGCGAATACCCAGGGCTTTCAGTGACCTCAGAACCGGGGAAGTCTTCGTTACTGCGCGTCCTTTCAGAAGCAGCACCAGAAATCCCAGCAAACTCAGCACAACAACGGTACTGCCCGCCATCATTAATATCTTTGCCATGTATTTTATTCCCTGATGTTCCTTTCTTTCCCGATGCGTTTTCCTGTCGTCTTCCTCATCTTTCTGTCCCTCTTCTGATAAGGCAGAACTCTGCCGGCAGCCTGTCGAGCAACGCGCGGCGAAATACATTCGGCAGTCCTCTCCCGGCTACAACATCAGCAATCAGAACTGATATGACGCTAATCTGCAGGAAGTGGCACAGGACAAAACCAATCTGATGCACCAGTTCCGCAGCAGGCATATTACGAAGAGCATTAATCAGCCGGATGGCATCCTGTGGGGAACCCCAGGCGAGAATACCGATACCGACCAGCATCACCGCCGGCGTATACAACAGCCCCCGGCTGATAACCCGTCCGGTCAGGCCTGTAAGCTCACACCTTTGCTGGCGAAACACCTCATCATCCCGGAGGATTTCCCATTCCAGCCGGGCCTTTTCATAGCGCGGCACCTCGGCCACCACCTGAATACCGTCGCGAATACTGACCAGCGGTGAGACCTCTGGCTTTCTCATCCGGTCGATGTGCCGGGTGTACAGGGCCAGACCGGCCCAGAACAGCGCGACAGATAACGCAACCAGATAAAATCCGCTTGCCCGGGATACAGGAGAAAATAAAACCATCTGAACCAGTGCCAGCGCGCAGCCGTATAAATAACAGAATAACTGCTGCTCAGGGCGCAGAATGAAATATCTGAACATATTGATTCCTTTTTAGATAAAAATAACATTCACAGCCGTCTTAATTTCATTATCGCCAGACCACTGTTTTCTCATACACCGCAATCACACCACGCCTGATTAATTCCTCTTTAACGCGACCATAAAGCGCCATGCCTTTTGTATTACCGGACAGGGATTTAATATAATTCATCAGGGATGAAGTATTCGCCGGGCGGTTCCCTGCAGATTTTTTACTTAATGACTGGACTTTATCGGTCAGGTGCAGCACTTCATCGTTACTGATTACCATAGGTGCCGCCTTCGGTTTCTCTGCAGAGCAAGGCGATGATATACGGCAACATCGTCTCCCCGCCCTGCATAGCTCGGCAATGACGCCATCATAGCCTTTATCATTCGAGATAATATGAAATATCGTCTCTTCCGGTGCAGTCGCGCTAAGTCTTCCCAGCTCAAACACCAGATGGAAGTCCACATTATTTTTTGACACATTCGAAACCTGGAATACGCTTACCGATATATCACCTGCATACGTTACAGCTGGAAAACGTATAAACTCCTGCTGAGGCCCGGTAAATAAAATAAGGCGTTCATAACGGGACAGACGGACATTTTCAAGTGTACCAATATTTTCATAATCTACGAGAGCAATAATTTTTTCAGTCATCGTCATCCAGAATCTGTCTGCACGGACAGTTATGATGCCGCAGCCTGTAATGCGGCAAATATAAAATGAATACCTGTTGCTATTTCAGGCATACCCTCAGCTAATTTTCGTTACATCTATTAGCTGAGGATTCCCAGGTATAATTATCAGGAATGGGTAAATATAATTAAAGGGTCTGACTCATCTTTCGTTCAGCTCGCAGCAGCTCCTTCATCATGCGCTCACTGGCGTACTGCGCTTCCTCTGCAGTGACGGTCGCAACGGCATTCCCCTGCAGATCATAGCGGGAGGCCCCCACCTTCATCCGGGACAGATAGCCCGCAGACCGGGTCAGACTCTTCAGGCACTTAATGACCTGTTTATGCGACAGCGGCAGGTCGCGGTTCACAATGTCGGCAAACAGCTGCTCGCGCATTCCCGTCGCCAGCAGACGGGGTGAGTTTCCGTCGAACAGCTGTGGCCAGAATGCCTTCAGGGTCATGATGGCCTGTTCCGGCGGCAGCAGGCGAAGATAACGCACCGGAGGTGGCGTCTTTACCGCTTTATCCGGCGCCGGCGCAGCGTTGCGCGCGTCGGCTTCGGCCGCTTGTTTAGCCTTCTCAAGTTTCGCTTTCTTTGCCTTCCAGGCCGGCGGGGACGAGACCACCACGACCTTCTTTCGGCGCACCACACCAGGAGCAGGGGTTGCCTCTGCGGGGGCCGTGCTGTTCTCCGCCGGTTTTCGTTTCAGGCTCAGTACAGGGCGTTTTTCTTCTGCCATAACAATTGCCTATCGTTCAGTTAATAAAAGCTACTATACCTGAACGACATCGCCCTTTCCTGCTCCTGCGTTCACATTGAGACGACAATACCCAGTACCGCCAGGTGCACGGCATAGAACATCACGAAGAACTGCCGCGGCCAGAAGCGTTTCACACGTTCTCCGGCAGATGAGCACACCATCAGCGTCAGCAGCGCAATCGCCAGCCCGGCCACTGATTCACTCACGTCATGCATATTCATCAGCAACACCATGAGGGCCCACAACACCCCGTATCCCAGCCGTTCCGGTGCATGCTGTGCGCGACAAAGCAGCCAGCTGGCGGTGAGCATGCCCACTCCGGCCATGCCGTAGCTGCCGGTTGACAGGGGTATCCAGGTGACCAGCAGTCCAGCCGCCAGGAGGGTGTAATACCAGGACGGCTGGCTGACCCACCGCAGGACCTGGCCCGTAACGGCAAAGGCAAACAGAATATTCCCGGTATACCACGAGTACCCGATGAGCATAAACGACACCTGGGCGACCAGCGCCCAGCCCCACAGGTTGTTCAGTTGAGACTGGCGTATTTCCGCGTGCCGTGCCAGATTCATTCCCCATGCCAGACCGAACAGCGGAAAACAACCACGTCCCAGCAGGCGCATCACTTCATTGTTTCCGGCCAGCAGTAAGCCGGTGTGGTCAGTCACCATCAGTACCAGTGCGACCGTTTTAATCATATCCGTTTGTCCCGGTGTCCAGGTCAGCAGGCGCTGAAGCCAGCTGTCTGTCGCGCCTGGAAATGTGTGTTGTGCTCTCATGTTTTTTTCCTTTTAGCGCTCCGGCAGACTGCCCGATTTTAATCGGGGAGGCTGCCGGAGCAGACAAGCCGCAGGCGCGTCAGTCGCCCCCGAGGGTTTTCTCGCGGTTAAGGTCACGAACCATGTCCCGCTCCACAGCCTGCAGACGCTCACGCTGCAGACGTTCTGAGGCCACCTGCTGAATCGCCGCCTCCTGGCGCCGGAACTGAGGATCATCCGGTAGCGTCGTTTTCTCCGTACCCGGCCGGTCACGCTCCAGTCCGCGAATGACGTCCCCGATAACCTCTTTCACCCGGTCCGCCGGCTCGCCGGCTTTACGCGCCTCCCCGGCCACTTCCCGGGCAGTCTGTTCCGCCTGTTTTTCCATTTCCCGGCGCTGCTGTTCTTCTGCCGCCCGCTGCGCCAGAACCTCTGGCGGGAGGATAATGTCAGCCCCGGCCTGCGGTACCGGAGCCACCGGCGCCGGTTCAGCCCATACCCGTCCGCCGGTCATGGCCCCGGGGTTCCAGGGACGGTCATCACCGGCCAGCCGCACCACCACCCCGGTATCGGGATTGTCGCGGGCCATTCTGACGCCCTCCCCCATATTCCCGGCCAGCAGGCTTTCACCGTTGCGGCTGTTCTGCAGCGCCACGAACCGGGCGTCTTCATTGCCCATAATTCGTCCCTCTCCGCCGATAGCCTCCAGCCGTCCGTCCCGATCGGTCAGCGGGCTGAGCCAGATACCGGCGGCTTTCCCGTTTTTATCAAATGCCGGCAGCGCCACATGCGGCTGAGGGTACTTTTTCCCCGGAGAAATGAATTTTCCTGGTGAACTTCCCTGTGCCAGACCGGACTGCTGCAGGGCTGCCCGGCCCGCGGCGGTTTCATCCAGTGGCCTTGCCCGCCCGAACAGCAGATCGGCTGTTTTCACCGCCCGGTCGTTACGGGGTTCAAGAATATCGTGCGCCGTCGCTTTCTCAGGTGAATTCTTGATGGCCTTTATCCAGCCCTCACGGCTGTCGGTGTAGACCTGAACATGCTGTTTCATGCGGGATAAAGCCACATAGGCAGACTCAAAGCTGGCCATCTGTTCCCGACCACCGGCCACCCCTTCCAGCGCGATGGCATACGGTTCGCTGGCCCCCTGGGCGCCGTGGGCGGTGATGGCGTAGGCGAGGTCGATATGCTGCTGTGCCTGCTCCGCCTTCGGGGTCAGCGTACGGGTGATTTTGCCATCAGACAGCGTGACACTGTCACCCGAAACAGACTGCACTTCCCAGATACTGTTGGCCACATAGCCGCGCTCCGGGTCACTTTTGCTGAAGCGCATTCGGTCCCCCTGAGACACGGTGATCTTTTCCTGACGATAGAGCGTGACGCCTTCTGCCGATGCCTCCCGGGGTGAGATAAATCGCTCCTTTCCTTCACTGTCTGTCAGGGTGATCAGCTGATTATCCTTATCCACTTTGCTGATACGGTGGTATACGTTATCAACCAGCGCCACCGCCTCCTTGTGAGCCGTCCAGGTCGACAGTTTGCGCAGTTCACCGTCACGGATGTTACTCGTGACCAGCACCGGCAGGGTGATTTCCTCTTTGCCGGTTTCCCCGTTCTCCCGCCGTGCGTCATGGATCAGACTGTTCAGCGCCCGCCGGTCCTTATTCAGATGGGTGATCACCAGCGTCTGCGACTGTGCCTCCGGGGTCCGTCCGGTATAGTCCTTCACCAGCGCCTCGTAGAGCGTCGCGGGCTGACCTTCCGGCAGGGTTTTCCCCTCGCTCAGCGCCTTTTCTATCGCCTTTTCCTGCTTTGGCGTGAATTCAACCACAGAACTGCCCGGCGCCCAGGCGCCTTCTTTTCTCGGCACCTGCTCCGGCGTGACCTGCTCGATGGTGGTCAGGGCGCGGTGCAAATCCCGCTCAATCAGGCTGTAGACCGCCGGTCGCAGCTCAGGTACCTGGCGCACAATCTCTTTCATGATGGCAACGTCGGCGGCGCTGCGCTGCTGCATCAGCCTGAACGGCTGCCCCGGCGAAATGGACTGCAGCTGGTCGGTATCTCCGCTGAGCACTGCGCGACCTCCCCCAGCCGCAATCAGGCTCAGGGCTTTCGCCGTGTCTGACAACCCCACCATCGAACTCTCATCAAGCAGAAACAGCGTGTTGCTGAAATCGGGTGTCTGGCCGTTGCGCTGCAGCAGCTGCGTGTCGTGGAGGAACGACGCCGTCGTGCGCGCGTCCACGCCGGCACTCTGCATTTCCCCGACCGCACGATGCGTCGGCCCCAGACCGATGACATGCGGGCGGGTCTCTTCCGGCAGCAGACTGATGGCACTCATGACTGCCCGGAACTGGGTGGTTTTCCCCACCCCGGCATACCCCTGAACCACCGTGAACCGGTCCGGGGTTTCCAGAATCATCCGGGTCGACGCCCGCTGTCCGGCGGTCAGGTCCGTCATCAGACTAGCCGGCACGCGGTCCATCAGGGGGGCCACCGCGTCTTTGCCTTCCAGCACCCGGGTCAGGATGCTTTTCTCGGCGTCCCAGGCCTGACGGGATATCAGCAGGTCATTGCCACGCCCGGGTGCCACCGGTACATTCAGCAACTGCCCCGACCTGATTTGTGCCTGGATGGTCGTGTCGATGTCCGCCATCGAAACCTTCCCGCCCCCGGTTTCCATTGCCGTCGCCAGCAGCTGGGGCCGGGAGAAGGTCAGGTCCTGGCTCTCAAGCAGCGGGATGGCCAGGTGAATGGCCTGTTCTGCCGGGGTATGCAGCCCGGCCTTCTGCTGCGCAATGGCCGCATCCAGGTCCGTCTCGCCGGATCGGGACTTCAGCTGCTCTGAGACCACGCTAAACGCGGTATGCCGCGACAGCTTCTCCGTCGTGCGCGCCGCATCCTGCGCCGAGTACAGCCGGAGGTGACTTCCGCTCTGTGCCAGCTGGTTGAGGGTGGCGTTATCCAGCTCACGCTGCGTCACCGACGCAAAGACCGTTGCCGTCTCGCTAACCGACCTGCCGGGACTTTCCACCCAGCCGTGGCCGACTTTAATACCGTCAAACACGCCCGCACCCACGGCCAGGGTCTGCGTGGTTTTCTGCCCCGGCCGCTGTACCGTCAGCTGCCCGTCCTCCACTTTCATCACTGTGACGCTCTCCCCGCCCTTAAGGCGTGTGTCCGGTATCTTCCCGAGCACCGCCAGACGTTCCCCCTCTGCCACCGGCAGTGTATCTGCCCGGAACAGCGTCCACTGGCTGTCGACCGCGGAAACCTTCAGATCCAGACGGTCCCCTTCCCGGTCTTTCAGGGTCAGCATATTGCTGCTCGCGGTCACCCGGTCAATGACAAAGCGATCGTGCGTCCGGGTCTCCGGATCCCAGCGTTCCATCACCATCCCCTCCCGGTAATAATCCCGCACGCCCCGGCTTTTGCTGTCCAGCCACACCGGCGTCAGGGCTGTAATGGTCGTGTCTTTCTCACCCAGCACCCCCTCCTGTCTGAGGGAGTCTCGGATGAGGCCGTTGAGTACGCTCTGTTCACGCGTCCCGCTGATTTGGGCCACGCTTTCCTGTCCTTCACGCACGCTGACGGCAAACTCCTGTGCCAGCCGGCTGTAGCGTGCTCCTTTATCCGGTTCACTGATGATGTCGGCTGTGGTCTGATGGCCCCCCTGCCAGCGATACGTATTCACGCCGCTGTCCTTCAGCACCGTCAGCGCACTGCCGGTCCCGCTGCGCTTCCCGCTGTCGGAGAGCAGGACCTGCACGTTATGGCGCATCGCGCCATCGAGCAGGGAAATCGTTTCCTTCAGGCTCAGCTTCTCCGCCTGATCCACGATGAGTGTTCCGCCCGGAATAAACGCCGTCCCGTCCTGCAGGGCGGATTTACCGGTCACCGTTTCCCCGGCCAGACGCACATCACCGGCGAGAAAATCACGTGAGCGGTTATCGGCAGCCAGGATATGGACGTCACGCCCCTGCTCCCGGGCCATCAGGGTTAACTCGGCCACCCGCTCCCGCTGGCCGGTTGCACCGCCCTGACCGGAAACGATACCCATTACCGGGCGATCCTGCGCCAGCACACTGACGGCATCGCTGAAAGTGACCTGGCGCACCACAGACGCATCAGGCGTGACGGAGACATGATTCTGGCGCTGCACCTCCTGACTCAGGGCTTTGACGGCGAGTTCATCGAGAACGTGGATGTTTGAGGTGAACAGGCCTTTCTCGCGATCGAGAGGGATAAGCTGCTCCCGTTCAATGGCGGCATTGATGCCCTTTCTCGCCAGCTCAAACACACCGTCCTTCGCCTCCAGCTGGCCGACCGTGCGTGCCAGCAGGTCGGCATACGTGAACTGCACCTTGCGGTCGCTGAGACCGGCAATCGCTTTCGTCACCACATCCGTGATATCCGGACCGTCAGTGTTCACCGGCGCGGCAGGTGCACGGGCCAGCTCTGCGGCTCGCGCATCGGTGGCCTCACGGTACCCCCGGATGTCAAACCCGGTCTCCTTCAGCGTGTTCATCCACTCCACCATCTTCTCTGCCGGATCGATGGCTTCTTTCGACTTGCGGGTATCGAGCGCGGCCACATCCCGTGACTTCAGGGAGGCATCGGGTCCTGCAGCCTCCCGGAGTTCCTGACTGCGCGTGGAAAACGACTCAACCGGCACGCCCTCCATCTCCCACATGCCATTCCGACCCGCATCGACTGTCTTGTAACCCATAGACTCAACATCGGCCCTGAGAGAGTTCTGGTATATCTTTCCGAAAGCGATGCGGTTGGCCAGTATGGTTTCGGAGAACCCGGTTTTACCGACGGTATCGCTGGCCAGCGTCTGCCATTTATCGCCGTTCTGTGTCGCGTTGATAACCACGCTGTGTGTGTGTATCTGTGGATCCTGAGCGCGCGATGTATCATGGTTAAAGCGGGCAATAATCAGATTCCCGGTCAGGACTGTTTCAGACACGCCATCTTTCTTTACCCGTGTGGAAGCAAGGGACTCCACCTGGTTAAGAGCCACTGTTACCGCGCGATTATGAGCATCGATGAGACGCTTATCGCCGCCCAACATAGCCAGCATCGATACACTTTTCGGTGCCGAGAACGTCAGGTCATAACCGGGCCGGTGCTTATTCACGCCATCCTGTATCCGGGTCAGGTCGCTGCCATCAGGTAGTTTTCCCTGCAGAAGCTCCGTGAAGACCTGCTTGTCTACCTTTCCTTCAAGTCCCAGCAATTCTGCGCCTTTACCCTGCCAGCGCTCCTCCATGCTCCCGATGACGTAGTAATTGTCTTTCTCTGTGTAGTAGTTACCGGCACTGCCCGCCGATTTAACCTGGCTGAAACTGAGCATCAGATATTCCCTCCAATCTCGACATCATCCTGCTCATCGTGCCGGTGGCTGTGGTTGATATTGACTTCCTCACGCCGCTGCATATCCCGCTGTGTCTGATCATCTGCCAGCCAGGCGTCATACGCCTGCATGTCCTCAATGACACCGTCCTCGTTCATGCCGGCCGGCAGCATGTCCTGTCCCTGTTCCGCGGACTGCTGTGCCAGTTCCTGTTCTGTCCCGCCTGCAGCTGCAGCAGGGGTACCGGCAGATGATGCTGTTGCGGCAGCAGCGGCTGCTTTGGTTGAGCAACGGTATGGGCGTGACCGGCAGGACGGGAGGCTCCGCTGCCGGACGCTTTGTTGTCGGCGGCGCTTTACCGGTGCAGGAGATACCGTCATTTCTGCTGGCGCAGGCGGGCTGACCGGCTCAGGTTGTTCACCGGCGTGACTGTCTGTATCAGCTGGCCCGGGTTCCGGCGCATCCGGCGTGAAAAGCGCCCGGGCAAGGCTGCCTTCAGCTTCCCGGGCCTCAAGCAGAGCACTGAGCCGTGCATCCACCCGCGCATCGAGAGTGCGAGGAATAAATCCCTCGGCAATTTTCGGACGCGGCTTGTATTTGAGGGCCAGCTTCACGGCCGGATATGGCCCGGGCAGCGTGACGTAACAGGACAGGTCAGGCAGCGTCTGAATATCGGAGTAACTGACCAGCGTTTCCCGCTCTTTTTCTTTCCCGGTCGATACACCATCACGCACCGGGTCAGCACCGTAGGAGTACTGCTCGCTGGCCTTGAGGATTTCCTTTTCGCCAATTTCACCGGCAGCAAACTCCGCGATCTCCCTGCTGGGTGAACGGAAGAAGGCCCGGGTGTTCATTACGTCAAAGAGCGTGGCGGCAGGCTTAACGCCATAGATGTCTTCCAGCTGGGCATAGGACTGAATACCGAACACATAACAACCACCAAATTTACGCGCCTCCGGGAGGATTTCGACCAGGTCCGGCAGCTTGTGCAGCGTCGGGAGCTCGTCAGCGAAAATCCAAACACGCCGGTTACGGTTCTCCCCCATCGCCAGCAGGCCGCGGATAGCAATCGACAGCCACATTGAGATAACCGGCTTCAGGGAGGCATGGGTGTCAGCGTTGGAGGAGATAAACAACCAGCCATTGGGTCGGTCCTCACGGACACCCCGCATCCAGTCCCGGATAGTGAATGGCTCGCCGTTCTTCTCAATGCCCTGCAGGTAGCGAATAGCCTTGACGTAGTTGGTCAGCACGGCACGAATGGAGATGGCCGTTTTCTCAATTTTCTCTTCAACCAGGTTCGCTGCCGGCGTGTTCTGCAGATAGGCGCGCAGCTTGTCGATTTTAATGGACAGCATGGTATCGACCAGTTTCTCGTAGCTGCGATCCTTGTCTTCACGCATCAGGTACGCGCCTTCGGCAAAGATAGTGCGACCGGAACCCTGCCAGAACGGGTCTTCTTTGGTACCCATCGGGATAAGGGTGTTAGAGATGTTGTCGAAGTCCGGCAGCGTCAGGCACTCTTTCCACAAATCCCAGGCCGCGCAGCGCGAATCCAGCGGGTTGAGGATTTTATCCAGTGACGGGTCATAATAGCTTTTGACGAACTCACAGGAGCGATCATAAATGATGGCCATATCGCCACGTGCACGCACGTAGTTCAGTAGCCGGCGGATCACTTCTGATTTACCGGAGCCTACGGTACCGTGGAGGCAGAAGTTCTGGATTTCGGAGTTTTTAAGAATAGGCAGATCGCCAATTTTAATATCGGAGGCCATACCATCACGCTTCATCTGGCGGGCCACTTCTTTGGGCTTATCGGAAAGCTGGCGCCCGCCGGTATTCTCATCCTCACTCTGCTGTTTCCCCTGGCGGCCCAGCACCCAACTGGCGATGAAGAACGTCACGATACAGATAACAAGAGAAACCACGGCTGCAAAGACGAAACTGGTCCACAGCTGCTCTCCGCACCAGATAGTATATTTATCGGCCAGGATTTGTTCTGAGGTATATTCCAGCGACTGGCCGTAATACTGAATGGTGTATACCGGCTGGGAACGAATAATATCGCGCATCGGACCAAGCGTCGTACACCACCAGTATACGCAGCCGTTTACAAAGGTTTGCCAGCTGAGCCGGTACATCAGCATCAGCCCGCACAGCACCCAGAATAAAATAAACAGCACGTAGAAAATAATATTGGCAATCTGACCAAACATGCGAAAGCGCATATTGGCGATCTGACCGCCCTGCGTCATATCTTTGGCATTGAAACTCATGGCACTAATCCGTCAGTAAAGTATTAGGGTCGGAAGAACAAATTAATCAGCGGAAATACACCGGCACAAAACAGGATTACAGTCATGCCCGGATCCATTGATGGCCAGGCCGGATACTGACATCTATTAAGAGGTTATGCAGAAGGTATAGCCCTCTGAGCCAGGGCAGTGCCCGCCTTTAATATACGACTTCGCCACCTGCCGTCCGGCCTCATCGACCAGGGCATACAGTGTGGATGGCAATGTTTCAGTCGTGTACTGCAGGCAGACGCAGTAGCATTTCACCGGATGTTTAATCATATCCGGACGTTCAAACCAGCCGGTTGACGGGAAAATCCGTGTGCCGAAGAGCCTGTCAGAAGGAAACTGAGTCTGCACGGACCAGGCAAACACGTCGTCAGCACTGTCGCGGCGATTGACGCCGGGGATATACAGATTTTCTGCTTCGCGGACAACACGGGAGGCAAGAGAGGACAAGGCGGAGTCATCCGTGCTGGCCGGGCCTTCCACACATATGGAAAGATGGAAGTATTCCGGTTTGCTCTGTACTTCTGGCTTTGCATCGGAAATAACTGACGCCGTGTTTCGCTTACGCTCCACGGAAGACGTCATTATTTTTCGGAAAAAGACACCTGCGATGAAAACAAGCAGAAGAATAACTAACGCGCTGCAGATATACATGATGTGGTCACTGAAGAGAGAACAGACCTCGCGATGTGACAGGGAATAAATTCCCCCCGCTGCAGGATGTGGGTAAATATCGCCAGGCATCAGTTCATGTGTATCAAGAGACCTGACAGGCACAGATATTGTCATAAATAACCTCTGTTCAAATAAAGACGAAAAGACTCCGCCGAAGGCGGCAACGCCTCACAGATGCACAAATAAATTGCGCAACTGTTCACCGTTTAGATGTGGAATTAACTGATTATTTGACGAATGAATTCTGACACGCCGGAAAGGTGATGCCAGTCTGGCCCGGAGTACCCGGGCCGTGGAATAGAACGTTTACAGGATATTAGCGATCGATTTTGCCAGCTGGTCTTCAAGAACAGGCTGGGCTTCAGGGAACTTGAGGTTAACTTTATTCGCGTTAGAGACGACGCGAGTCTGGTATTTATGCTGATTACCCGTTTCAGTACTTGTCTGCACTTTTGCTCCGGATGTTCCCTGACGTAATACGGCCACGTTATCAGTCTGAACCTGTGTTTTGGTTCTTTCCGCGATCTGAACATCGGTGATCATGGTGTAGTTCACATCTTCCACCATCGCGTCAGCCGCCATTCCGACCAGACCGGCTGCAAGCCCTACTCCCAGGGTTGCTCCCGCGGAACTGGAGTTGTAAGCGGTAATCCCCGCCCCAAGAGCGGCGCCAGTCACAGCGCCCTCATAACCCCGGCTTAACCAGCCCTGAGACTCACGAAGGTCCATTTTATCGGCCTTGAGCACATTCGCCTGGATCCAGTAGCCCGCCGTATCGGGGTTACTGACGACCTGATATCCCTTTGAAGTGACAGCGCTGGCAATTTTTGCCTGCAGGCCACTCATATCCTTATCGGAGGTATTTTTGATTTGCAGATAAACCGTCTTATTATTTGAAGGTTCCAGCCAGATTGTTTCGCTCATCTGGGTTTTTACTTCCAGATTTCTCTTTTTAATAGCGGTTCCCATTGCACTACATCCAGACAACACCAGAGCAGAGCTGACGACCATCACAGCCATGAATTTATTAAGCTTCATCCTGAATCCTTGTGACATAATCAATACGAGTGAATACACATTCTCTTATGATTTCGGAATGCGCATTCACTATATACGAATTTTAAACGAGATGTGAAAACTAATTACAGTCTAAGAAACCAATAATAACAAAGGAAACTTTTAGGCTGTTAACAAACCACCATAATTGATAGGTTGCCTCTGGATCATCCCCCCCCCAACTTTTCTGCTCTGAAAGAGTTTATCGCAGATGAGAGTACCGAAAGTTGATATCGTCCAAAATCAATATTCATAACAAACCATACAAAAATCGTCGCAATAAGAATCATGAACGAAAAAGGAAATGGAGAGGCATAATACACTCTATTAAATAGTGCAAGCGCTAGAATTAAAGCCATATACACAAGTGCATAGACCATAACTTTTCTAGATATAAACCGATATACCTGCGAGCGCATTCTATAGGTTCTGGGAACAGATAAAAAAAGTGAACGCGCACTTGCCACACCAAGCAGAACAATAAGACTTATAACACCGGGGAACACCAACACCCAAAATATGAACTTAACAGACAAATACCCGCCCCCTACACTAATTAGGGCGCAAATCATATTCCAGGCGGCAACAATTACTCCAGGCCATAGACATGACCAAAAAGATGGTATCTCCATTTCACCTCGTGAAAACACATTTTTCAGCTCATCTACTTCTTCAATGAGGATTTTATTGGTCATCATCATTTTCATCTTTTCCCATCAAGAAAATCCTTTTGCGTTTTCGCCGCTTTTTCCTCTAACTCAGCCTGAGAGTCAGCTCCAGGTAAAGAATTTACCTTACTCTTTCTTTCATTATAATCACCTTTAAACTCATTTGCTTTAGTTTTATGGTTCTTTTCCATTTCAGCATTTTCACTTTTCACCTCTGCGCCTTGCCGTTGTATGTTTTCGCGGGTTTCCTGATGCTGTTGTTTATTCTCTGTAATCATCCTATCCACCTTCTGACCCACGTTATCCTTAATACCCGCATCTTGTGTCATAACATCGATACGACGAGAATTTTGTCCGTAGTCGGCCATTACCGAACCATTGTCACCACCACCTGACACCCCAGCCATATTCTGTCCGATGCTTTCACGCCCCTGTTGATACGCAGCATCAACCCTGGGTTCTACCTGCTCTTTGACGAATTCACGCGCCAGGGCTTCACGCTGCGCCGCAATTTCAGGAGAACTGGTATTGGTCAGAATGGCTTCGGCATCCTGTGGAGCACGATGCTGAACAAAGTTCGCAAACTGCTGAGTCAGGTTTTCGTTCATCTGGCCAGTCATGCTCTCTGTGCGTGATGCCATCTCACTGTACTCATGGCTGCGTGTCCGGCTGCTTGTATACTGGTCATAGCTGTTTTTGGCACTGGAGAGTGACGCGGCAAACTGGTCAACACGCGAGCTGGCATTATTATCGGTAATATTGCCCGATGTGGTGGTTTTGCGGCTGGTAAAGTAATCGGATGCTTCCTTAAAGTCTTTGGCCGCCTGACTGCTGGTATCATGTCGGCTGTCATTCGATTCCCTACCGGAAGTTCCAACGTTATCTGTATTACCTGAGCTGTGTCCCCAGCCTGCACTTCCTTTACCACCAACTTCAGCAGAAAAACCACTGCCCCACTTTCCTAACTTGCCAAACAGCTGATCCCCAGAACTCCATTTACCAGATACATGTGCATCAAATGATTGAGTTCTTTTCGATGAATCATCCATCAACTGCTGGAAAGACTCCTCATTACTGATGTTGTTGGCTTTCGCATTAGCAACAACCGCATTCCACATCTTGCTTCTGGCCATCGAATCCTGCGAAGACTCGGTAGTATCGGCCCCTGTCGTTGTTGATGTGCTGTTCCCTTTATTGGTGCCAAATTGCTGCAGACTATTCCAGGCACTTGTCACGCTGCTGTTATAGCCATGCAGCGCGCTTTCGGCCTGGACATCAGCCTCACGGGCCATCTGTTGCTGCGCACTGGCTATCTGACGACCGACGTTGATATCCACCGGCAGTTTTGACATTGCACCACCACTGTCCCAGACCATCGATCCATCCCGCGTCTGCGTGCTCATACCCCCATTCGCCAGCTGCCGCGACATCTGTCCGAAACTGGTTGTACTGTTGGTACCCCAGCTGTAGCCGCTGACGTTCTCCATCTGCATGTTGGCGAAAGAGTAATTCCCGTCCACCACGCCGGAGGCCGCCTGCGATGTTGCACTGAGCCCCGAAGAAGAAAAATGGCTGTAGGCACTGGAGAAAGCGGCCCCCATGCTCTTCACGATCCCCCACGACAAGGGCGGTATCATCACGGCAATATAACCCGCGGTGGTCGCAATATCCGAGTTTTTGAGCTGAACCTGCGACAACTCAGAGAGAACAACCGGCACGCCATTTTGCTTCGCATAGTAGGCCATCGCGCTGTTCAGGATGGCGAACAGTAATGGCCACGTCTGCAGCCAGATAAGCGCAAACACATACCCTTTAAGCACCTGCAGCGTCATCATGTTAAACATGGCAGCCATCACCATGATCGGGAACATCCCAATCATTAAACCCATAATGACGGTCTGCATCAGTGGAAGTGCGCGAAGCGCCTGGTGCCCCATTGTGGCCTGTGCCAGCCGCTGCTTTTCAAGGGATGATGTGTTAGCCATATTGACCAGACTGGCGGTGTCCCCGCTGCGGGCCGCATAACTCTGGATCCCACTGCGCAGGGCGTTCATCGTGACGTTCTGGCGGATAATCTGCCCGGCGCTCTGTCCCGAGCTGTAGAAGTAATTGTAGCTGTCGCCAATCATCTGGCTGAAAAGCAGATCGGGATTAGGTTTGCCGCCAAACAGCTGACGAACATAGTAGTTCCAGGTTTTCCCGCCTGTCTGAGTATCAAGCGCAAGAGCCGATTTCAGATCCCGTGAGGCCTCTTCGCATGTCTGGAACTGGTTGTTTTTATCAAACACGCCACGCAGTGGGCTTGGGTTTGCAAAAATCAGGGTATACGGATCAGGTGAATTCAGTAATTCTTCAAAAGAGTACTTATGATTGAGGAAAATATCGCCCATCACACAGTTTTGTACGTAATCGGAAAACAGCGTCGTAATCTGAGGATTTTGTGACAAAAAATCCGTACTTTTCGCGACCAGATTACTGCCAAATAACATCCCCGTTTTACTGTACGTGACGCTGTCCGGCAGCGCGAAGACCATCTCATAACTCTGGATAAGCGCGTTTCCCACCCTCGTTGTCAGCGACGCAGGAATGGCAAGACCAATAGGAACATTATCGACTTCATAGACCTGCGCAACGTTACTGTAATCGATGATCTGCACAGGGGTACGAATGACAACCAGCATAGAGACCAGGGTGAGGGAAAAGACCCAGCCAATAAGGTCCATTACGTTGTGTTTTTTTACCCAGTTCCCCGCCACAATGAGTACCGAGATGGCGATACACATCTTTTCTATAGTCGACCATGTGCTGGTCCCCATAAACGCCGCAATCGCGTTCAGGTTGCCCCGTAACCAGTCGCCGCCAGCAATGGCATATATCTCAAGCATTACAGATTCCCCCCAAAATGATAGTTATTCTGGTAGCGGGTCATCATGCGGGCAGAGACCTGCTGGCGCATGTAACTCATTTGTCTGTCAACCACAAGCAAGGCGTCCTGCTGGACCTGAACACGGGACTGGAAAGCGGCAATCTGCACACTCGCCTGGTTGAGATTTTCCATGATCATATCCATTGTCGACTGGGGATAATTACCGGTTGAGATCATCGCCCGGGCCTGCTGGATAAGTTCCTGAATGTACTGCAGCAGGATGTCGTAGCCGATATAGTCCGTCAGCTGGTAAATAAGTGAGTTAGACACCCCGAGCATCTGCGGATCGACCAGGTATTTGAACACCGGAATGGTGGTGCTGGAGATAAACCCTTTCTCCTGCTCTGTCAGTTTTTCATCAGCCACCGCTTTATTCTGGATACTGCTCAACAAAGCGCGAATCTGATTTTTGAGCGCCTTATTGGCGGTGATGGTTACGGTCGCATCAGCAACGACCTTGAGACATTTATCCGAGTCATTGCAGTGGTAGATTTTAGCTGTGCCGCCCTCCATCATGGCTTTAATCAGATCCTGGTCAGTGGTGCGTGCCGGCAACGGGGTGATCTCACTGTTCTCACCAAAAATCAGCGTACCGGTCAGGGTCATCACAAACTCTTTCAGCTCCTTATTGCCATCAAAGAGCCGGTTCTTCGATAAGGCATTCCACATGATGTTAATGTTCTTCATCACACGTTCTTTGTCTTTATCGCTGGCCTTATCCTGGACGCTGTCCATCTTGCCGCCCACCGTACAACCCTGGCGCGAGGCGGCCCAGTCCGAAAAGATATTGCTTTCACCGGCAATGTCCTGGCAGACCTTTTGTTGAGCGACCTGGGTACGAGGAAACAGGCCACCCACAATTCCCTGAGCAGCCTGGCAGGAACTGAGGTTCATGCTGTTCATGTCAGTGGCCATCTTTTGAAGGAAGTCCTTTGCGGTTTTGATCTCCGGAACCGTGGTCTGCAGGGCAAGGTCAAAGAAGTAACCCGCGGCGTTGGACATAATTTGTTTGCCAAAGCGCTGCAGCTGCTCGCTGTTGATAAAGGAGAACGACCCCAGGTACGCATCGATGCCGCCGCAGCCGGCGTTAATATCCGGCAGGGTCATGCTGACCAGCTGGATCGTTTTCACCTGCGTTCTGGCATACAGCGAACCGCCAGAGGCATAACCCGCCGCCTGCCCCTGCCAGACCTGTGGCTGGCTGGTATTGGACGCAAACCCGAGCTTATTGAAGAAGTTATTCATGTCGCCATTCACGTCGGCGGCGGCGCTAAATGACAGGCCAAGCGCGGCACCGCAGAAAAGTGACAGAAGTTTAATTCGCATCCTGTCCTCCATTACGCACAGCATTCTTTTTAACTCTGTCATTTCTCAGAATAAAAAGGGTCTTAAGGTGATAACTGAAAAAATTGCGGATTGCTAATGTCACTCCGGCAACAAAGAACCCCACCCCAACAGCGATCAGCGCATAAGGGATGGCGTACATCATAATATTCCACAGGTCTTTTACTCGCAGGTCACCGCTGGCTATCCAGTCATCCACGCAGAGATTAAATAAAAATCTCATTATCCATAACAGCAGAGCACCTGCAGTGAGAAACACAATGAATAATTCCAGATAGATTTCCAGACGCCTTTCCCGGTGGATAAATTCCGGCTTCAGTTGTTCTATTTTTTCTGCTGCTGTCTGCCCGGGTGCTTTTAAACTTGCTGGAAATAAAAACGCATACAGTCCCGTCGAACGTATATATTTGTTCATGGCTATTTTCCTTAATCACTTGCTAAGACCGGATATAACAGAGACTCAGTGCATCATCTGAAATACCGTATCCACTCTGGCCATAAAGCCCTGTGCATCCGTGGCGCCCTGCAGGATCGGGTACGCTGCCAGCGTGTTTACGTTCACCAGAAACGTAGTCGGTGTGGCCACCGGGATATTGGGGAAAAAGGTCTGCATCACGTCAGGAGGCGCCGGCAGCGCTTCCGGAAACGCGTCATCACCCTGTCCGTCAATGGTGTAAGAGAACACGGAGAAGCCATACTGTCCGGCCAGCTGCTTCAGCACCGGGTCAAATTTATGACAGTAGGGACAGTGTCCCTGCATGAACAGCACCACTTTCCAGTCGCGCAGGTCCACCTGCTTTCCGTTGCTGAGTCGTAACCAGCGTGGCTGAGATGCCCCGCTCACCGCCTGGGGAGTGTCGCTCTGCGGGGAGGCCGTTTCAGTACCGGAGATACCCCGCGGATCCCAGAGCGACTTCACCTCATCGAGCGTTCCCGCATGTGCCACCCCAGCCAGTGCAAGGGAAAGAGCCAGTGCCGCCAGCGGCGTCTTAGCGAGGTTCATCAGGCTGTTTTTCACAGGCTTTCTCCTCTTTTTCGGCTTCAGCAATCAGGGCGTTTAGAATGCGGTATCCCCCGAACACCACCATACCCAGCCCGAAGATTTCCCCGGCCTGGACGGCCAGCTCAGGCTGTTTTCTGACAAGCCGGGCTATCAGGTGGAAAAACACGCCCACGGCCAGCACCCACATCCCGGTGATATCTAAATCCGGAAAACGAATATTTCGCATGACACACTCCTTAGAAATTCGGTTTAAAGTCGCTGGAGACATAGAGGAACTGTTTCGCCAGGTCGTCCTGACTGATAAAGCCGTAACTGAGAGGCTTCACCTGGCCACTTTTAGGGTTAACCAGCATCATCGCGGGGAAGAACTTCACGCCAAGCTGCTCTGCCTGGCCCTGGTCCGTCCGGCTGTCGGGCAGCATGGGGTTAATCACTCCGTCAACCGACACCGGTATCACGCTCAGGCCATAGGTTTCGCGAAAATTTTTAATCACCTGGACCAGCTGGCCATCGATCGCTTCCCGGCCCCGGTAGAAGAACATCACGCCGTAGTGCTGTGCGAGGGTGGAGATAGCCTGTCGCTGTTCGGCATAGTCGGCAGCGAGCTGGTTTTTTACCGTGCCGTTGTAGTGGCTGTACTGCAGGTTGTAATCGAGTTCGGGGTTTTCCAGCATGGCTTTCTTCGCACTCATCGAGAACAAACCTGCCTGCTGCGTCCAGTAGTTCTGCAGCCGGAAATACTTCACGAAGTTTTCAGACGATGGATACAGAATGGCTTCGTACAACGACCGTTTGGTGGCCGCCTGGAGTGTGGCGAGTTTCTCCAGAATATCCATTTGCGGCGGTGGTGCCGCTGGTACGGCTTTCCTGTCCTCATCACGGGGCTTCAGTTTCTCGTTGTACCACTGCCAGCCCGCGTCTTTGGCGAAAGCCGGCATCAGGGCGCAGCAAAGGCACCCCGCCAGCATGGCGGCATGTATTGTTCGCATGGCAAATACCCTTTTATGAATTAATGCGACTGGCGTGACAGATGCTGATAGACACTGTATTTATCGAGCTGGCGCTGTACCTTTCCTGCATCATCACGGGCTTCAAAGCGATAACCGCTGCAGTACAGAGGCAGATAATTTATCTGAAGGTCCACCCGCTCCCCGTCCCTGATCACCCACGCGGCCTGAGAAACAGTGTCGCACTGGATCCCCCAGGCCCGGTTGGTTGTCATAAATGCGTTAACCTGCCTGTCCCGCCACAGGCTGTACGATATAATGCTGACCAGGAGAAAGACAAACACCCCGACAAACACCATGACCAGCCCGTATGCTTTTTTCTCTTCCATTGACTCTCCTGGTCACATAATAAGGAATAGCGGCATGCTCAGTACTGAAGATATAAAAGCCTGCCGGTCCGCTGGCAGTTTCTGGAAAGCAGGTGAGTACTGAGCGGCCATCTGAACCAGTTCGGACGAGTTAATCAGGAACCTGTCTGTATGCAGAGAGATATCCGCAAGAACAGCCAGCACCATAACATGATGCTCCTGGGGTAAATTCTCTTCATTCAGAATGTCTATAAATTTCTCAATCGTGATATATTGATTCATCTTTGCTTTTCCTTGCATTTATAACTTTCTCCAGGACTGAGAAAAACAAATAACATACAGACATGGCAAACCCAGCCATAAGAATAAAGACCACACTTTCGACATAATCACTTCCCGACGTCCCTTTGACTGCATCCCAGGAGAAATAAATCACCGGAGAAATAATGATTATTGTTAGCGTTAATCTCAGGACAAAATCAATAACAGGCTTTTTGTGAAAACTCATTTTCATGATTATCGGTCTCTTTATTAGGCAGCATGGTTTATTGCGCGGATTGCTGACTCATGATTTCCTTAATTCGTTCTCTGGTCTTATTGGTGAGCACATCGTTTTCCGGTATTTTTTGATTTTTCATCAGGTCGTCCATAAAGTTGGTGAAATCCAGCTTGTTAAAATCAATCCCCTGGAGTTCCGCGACGGTAATGCCCCGACAGTCAGGACTGCTGGCGCCGCCAAAACCGATATGCAGCTGACCGTTTCTTCCCTGCTGCTGAACGATCTGCGCCAGTTTTGAGTCGAACTGGCAATAGCTCCTTTTTTTCTCCAGGCAAATCCCCAGAACCTTTTTAGAGCAGAATTCCCCTATACTGACCGTCAGCTTGTCTTTTTTCGCTTTGGCCAGCGCCTTTTCCTCGCTGCTGCAGCTTGCCAGCCCCACATCCTGGCCCCAGCCACTGTCTTTGCAGCAGTTACTGAAGCCGGCAGCAAACTTCTTACAGAACTTCGCTTTTCCGGTGAATGCCCGGACATCCACCCCGTTCAGTGCCGCGACGTCCTTCCCCGCGGCAGCCAGTGCCGCCAGCTCAGACACCGCCTGCCCAAAGTCGTTGCTCTTCCCGGACGTGGCTTTGTCACATTCACCATCAAGGCAGAAGACATCACCGCCGCAGATCATTTGCTTGCCACTCGTCCTGGTTTCGCAGGAATACGTTGCATATTCATGCAGGCACGTGCCTTCCTCGCTGGAGAAGGCGCACTGGCGGGATGACAGAGTACAGGCCGTATTTTTCATCAGGCTTTCACAGGAGCCGTTGTCCGCCGGCTGCGTGAGCCAGGTATCCTTATATTTCCAGCAGGCCTCCGTGAACGAGTAATCCCTGCCTCCGAGGGTGATGGTTCGCGTTCCTCCCGGACTGATACATTCCTCGCCCGTTTTTTTCCCTTCATCCTTACTGAACGGACAGCTTTCAACCCAGACGACTTCAGGTGCATAGACGGTTTCGGTTTCTTCCATCACCAGGGTGACCGTGACCTGTACGGGTTTCTGGCTGGCCGATGATACGGTCCGTGATGTTTTGCTTACTGAAAAGTTCTGCCCAGCAATGACCGCTTTGTCCACACCAAACGACTGATGAATCTTCCCCTTCCCGTCATAGGTATATTTCGTACAATGCGTGTTCTGACCGCCTGAACACATCGATTCTGAACGTGGCCAGCTGATCACATCAATGGGGAACGTTCGTTCAAAGAGGGTCAGGCTTTCACTCACTGCACTCTTGCAGCTATCCCGCACCTTCCCTTCGGAATCGCATTCTTCAATCCAGGGGATCACCAGAGGCTCACCATCCACCGAGGCATTCAGCAGACGACCGTTGGTCGGGATCGTCAGGTTGCCACTCCATTGCCGGGTACTCCGGGCATAATTCAGCGTCACCACCTGCTGATAGGTTCGGTTAACTTTCTGTGTGGTGGCGTTATCCTTCAGGGTCGCTTCCCGTGTGCAAAAATTTTCCACCTGCAGATCACGTTCGCAGGTATGGTTTGTGAACTCGCTGCGGTTCACAACCTGGGCGGTACAGGACTGTCCGGTATCACCGACAATGCTGTCGGCACGGGATTCTGTATCCTTTGCGGCCTGAATAAACGGCGCATCCTGAGATATCTGATCCGGTGGCCGGTTCGTGAACGACTCCGTAATCGTTTTGCCGGTATCTCCCTGGCTGAACTCCAGGGCTGAATCGCTTTTCAGAGAGCTGTCTCCGCTGGCAGTGACGCCGCCGTAGTATTTTGTCTGATCCGGGTTGTCGGTATACCCCGGCAGGTTTTGCTCACCACTGAAATTTTTTAGTGAGTTCAGACCATTGCCCTGCACCTGTTTCGCAAAATCCGAACCGGCTTTATAGTCACTTCCACTGTCAGCGCAGGCGGGGGATGCCAGCCAGATGAAGGCGCTCAGGACAAAAAAATGCGCGGTCAGCACGGAAATAACCGTCTTCATTTACACCCTCCCTCATCCCTCACCATTTCCGGTAACGCCATGAAGTACAGTTTATCTTTCATGGCTGGCTCCCGGCGGCATTCGAGGGCGCATCAAGTATTTGCCGGGCCACCTGTGCGCAGTCACCGGTTTGTGCCACTTTCTCCAGCGCCTGTTTGACGTGAATGTTACCGCGTACCACGTCATATCCGGCCTGACACCGTACCACCAGAGACGGCACACTCCGGATGCTGTACTGCGTATATAGTGTCGGGTCGATCTGCACGCCGTCGGTCACGCCATCCTTCACCAGCTGCAGCACCGCGTCAGTGGTGGTCTTCATGTCGTTATTGACGAGCCCACGCAGTGTCGCCGGAATGCCGTACTGCCGGGTTTCGTGCAGCATCCGCTTCAGCCCCTCTTCAGGTATCGAGAAGGAGACAAAGTACAGCGCCCCTTCTGCCGGCTTTTCCTGATTCGCCGCTTTCTGCTGGCTGACCAGATTATCGATAAACTGGCGGTCTGATTTGGGCAGAGGATTACGGTTGATTTGCGCCTCAAGCTCCTGCTGCAGCTGTTTATCCGGATGCTGGCGCAGCTGTTCGCTGAGGTTCTCCTGCTGCTTCAGCCATTCTCTGTCTGTAACAGAGGAGGTTTCAGCCAACACTGCTCGTCCGGTCAGCAAAAGCATGACCATAAACAGATTCATTAATTTCATGAGAGACTCCTGTCAGAGAAAGACACAATTGCGTTTACGCCACATCAGATAGCCATAGTTCTTACGGGTGTTGGGTGGATTTTTACCGGCCTCCCAGCGCATCACGCTGCGCCCCACGGGATGGCACTGGCCGCTGTCCGGGTACATGTTCACCATCTGATAGCGCCAGCGCTCTTTGGGGATGATCGGGGACGGATACTCATAGCAGACCGCCTTGTCCTTCCCGATGCTCTCCATAATTTGTCCCTGCCGGTGAAGCTTGTACGCCATGCGCTCGCTGACAAGTAACGAGGACTGCAGCGGACTGGACTCGTTGCTTACCCAGCCGCTAAACGGGTACATCGAACCCTGAGAGCCGGCACACCAGAACAGAATATCGAGTGGCATATGAAACGCGCTGGCCATAGCGTCAGCCGCGCACGCCCCCTGTGCGATGGGGTTGGCAAACAGGATGGCTTCCGGATTCAGAATGGTGGTGAGGCTGCTGTCCACCCAGGTCGGGTCAATCTCGGACAGATAGGCTATATCCATGTCTCCGCCTTCCAGACAGCCTGCGGAGGTGATGATGTTCAGCCAGTAGGTCAGCGGGTACTTGTACCAGTGAACGTGATAAAAAGCGCCGTTCACCTGCTTATCGTCCTTTCTCGCGGTCCCCATACCGGTCTTGCCGAGATTGATACTGAAGCCCCCCAGATTGACCATACAGCCAGGCGAACGGCTGACGTCCGTCATGGCCATCGGCTCCCAGTACCCGATGGCCAGGCCGGGACGAACAAAAATCGGTGGCGGCGCCGGACACAGCTGCAGGGGACTACCCGGATTGCTGGTATCAGGTAGATCGCCTTTACCAACCTGCACGCTGCCGAGTGATAAAGGAAATATGCAGCGCCAGCACACATCGGTGATCGGGTTAACAAACCGGCCCTCACAGGAGGGGTCTGCGGCGGCGCGGCCACTGAACGTTGAGAACGCGATGCAGATTAAAAAAAATATGGCTTTCATTCGTCAGTTTTCTCCCTGAGAACAAGACGGAGGGCATCGGTTTTATTGCGGACCTTTTCCCGTGTAGAGTCTTCGGCGCCCTCCATCCCGGCCCACACCATCAGGGACAGGCAGTCGAAGAGGTAAAGCTGGCGACGGTATGAATCCCTGTTCGTCTGGCGAACGGCGGACAGTGCATCGAGTTCACAAGTCATTTCATCGATAACCTTTTCACCGTTGTATCTCAGCCAGCGGTACAGCTTCTCGTTATCGGTCCTGAGACGCTCAACCTCTCTCTCCAGCCAGCTTTCTCTTGTACTGAGTTCCCGTATGACATTCTCCTGCTTACGGATGGTGGACCACATTAGCGTCAGCAAGAGCATCGTGAGCAGGATTATTAAGGCCAGTATCATCGGCATCGGTTACCTCTTTTGAATAAAACGCAGCCCCAGATCAGGGGTGCGGGACGGGCGGGAAGGTCTCAATATTCAGCCGTTCACCGGAGGGCGCCGGCGTGATCCGCGCCGGGACCGCCGTCAGGCCAAATCGCTTGCTCAGTACACCGTTCTGGTCGAAATAGATCCGGCTGTCCAGCGCTGCGGAGGTGTCCGGGATACTGCCACGCACCAGGATAATTTTGCTCATCAGGGTTTCCGGCACCTGACGCTTCATCCAGGCCAGCTGGTCGGCATCGTCACCATTGATGAAGTACAGGGTCTGGACAAACGGTACGGTTTTAAGCGGGTTCACCACTTCGCCCTTGCGGGCAAACACCCGCCCCTCATTGTCCTTCAGGTCTTCGGTCAGTCGGATGCTGGGATCAAACCAGCGCTGCTCGTATTTCTCCGCACGCTTAATGCCTTCCACCGGCGCCGGACGCTGACTGTTCTCGATAACCCGCTGCTTAAACGCATCCATCGTCTGGCCCCACTGGCCAGAGGATTGCAGCGACTGCAGACGCTGCGTGATGAGCTGCAGCATGTCCTGCTCCCGGACGGGCCATAAATCCCCCCAGGTACCGAGATCAGCCGCCTGAGTCAGCGGCGATAACAGGCAGGCGGCGAGCAGACAGTCTTTCAGTCGTATCATTACTCTTCTCCTTTCATCCGGCGGGCAATGTCGTGCTGGATGTTGCGGGTCACATCAGGCGCGCCCTGAACCACGGCAGGTGAAACCAGAATGACCACATGATGCTGCTGCTGATACTCCGCCAGACTCTTCTCCAGCGCGTCGTTAAACCGATCAGAGAGCGCTTTGGACTGCGCCTCTGTCAGCTGCTTCTGACTCACACTGTCCATAAAGCTGTCGAGCGTTTTCTTCATATCAAAAGCCACCACCCGCGGCGTGGAGTAGTCCAGAACCACGCGTGAGAGAAACGCGCTGGTTGCCAGGGCGAAAAGCACGAGAGCAACGATGACAGGTATCCGGCGAAAGGTAAGAGAGGTCGTACTGACCGGTTGTTCGGTGTTGTTTTTCATCACTGTTTATCCTCCATGTCATTCACCGGTATTCGGGATTCAAGCTCTGCCATTTCGTCTTTAAAGTTGCGGCACGCCAGTCCGTATACCGCATCGTGGATATCGACCCCCTCCTGCCGGCGCGCTTGCATGTACTCAAAATCCGGGCCTTTGGAGGAGTACATCGCCCGGCTGAGCGGGTCAACGAACAGGCGGTGCCAGGAGCAGTTCGCTTCCACCTGCAGCATAAAAGAGGAGAACCACTGCTCTTTGGCCGAACCGAAGCCGTTAATCATGTCTTTCTCCAGCTTGCTGAACTGATCCGGGTACAGCTGGTTATACTTGGCAAACTCTTTGGCTGACTGCTTCAGAATGGCCTTGTACGACGAGTTCCCCCAGGCAGCGCGTGCAGCGCTCGATGCGGTCGGGGAGTCGAAGTCCACGATATTTTGCGTGATGGTGATGTATGCGCCGGTATGTCGACGCGCGGTACGGTAGCCTTTCTCGATAAACTGCCCCACTTTTTCATTCTTGAAATCAAGGAGCTTCCAGCCCTCATCGATGACGTTCAGTTTTTTCAGGCCACGCGGTGACTGATACATCCTGTTCTCGATGTAAATAATCAATGAGAACATCACCGCGATAAGCAGAGAGGGCCGCGACTCCAGGCCACCGAGCTCCAGTACCACCATCCGGGCGTCATCGTGAAGTGTTGGTTTATCTGAGTTGAAATAGTCCCCGTAGATCCCATTCACCGTGTACTGATCGAGCAGGATTATCATCTCGTCCAGACGGCCCCGGATTGTCGGGGAATCAGCATATTCATCGCTGTCCTTCGCGTCCTGTAAAAACTGAACTACGTCATCAACGCGTGCATGATTACGCTTGCTTAACCAGGCCGCCTGAACTGCCTGCAGAAGCAGACCTTCATGGACTTCATCGAGGTTGCCGTTCGGACTGGCCATCACCGACATCTGATCGCGTATACGTTCTGCTGACATGTCAAAGTGAGCATCATCCAGCACGTTGGCGAACGGGTTAAACTTGAGGGTATCGCCATCGAGGTATACGCCCCCCATGTTTTCACACAGGGACTTATAGCCATCGCCCATGTCGAACACCCAGGCAAACCCGCCGGAGTCGAGCACACTGCGAATGAGGGGCTGAATCAGACCGGTTTTACCCGCCCCGGACGTCCCGCAGACTGCCATGTTGAAATTGGTATTGTTCATTCCCTCGTAGAACAGGTCGATGAACGCCAGCTGATTTCGGTAGGTGGGCGCCAGGAGTCCCGCCGGCGCCAGCGGGCTGTCAGCGACGATCGGCAGGAGGTTAGCCACCTGGAACGTCTCCGCCCGCTTCACCACGCCTGCCGCCTGCAGCTCTTTAAACAGGCCCTCACCACACTTGAACGGCATCATGGCCAGAAAGTTACGCAGGTGATGGTAGCGGGCCGGGATCAGCTGGAAACCGCCTTTACGGTAGCTGTTGAGCACCTGCTGTTCAGCGGCGAGAGAGGCCTCTGTGCTGTCTGCGGTGTACGTGGTGATATTAAAGAAGTAGGACACCAGGGAGGTCTGGTTGGTCGCCAGTCGCTGGCGGATATCGCCCCACTCCTGCATTTCCTTTATCACGTTCGGAAAAAACTTCGCGTAGGAGGTTTTGCTTTTCTTCTCCACGTCCATGAATTTCATGTTGGCTTCATTCTGGGTCTTCACCTGGTCCTCCACCATCAGCGTCAGCGTGATGACAAAGGGGCAGGAGATGGAGAGCTCCGGGTTAAGCAGGTTGGCGTAGTTATCCGCGGAGGTCCAGAGGAAGGCCATTTCCGGATCACTCTCCAGATGGTAGCTCGTCACCCGGGTTACGCACTCTTTCCCGTCGCGCCCCAGGCGGCCAATTTTCAGATGACCGGCGGTGACCTGCATATCAAAGCTGTCATCGACACACTGATAGTTCAGATCCTGATAGGGGTCCAGCTTATACGGTACGCGGTACATCTCGTGCGGGTCCGGGTTTATCAGCTCGCGCATCAGTTCGACCAGCCCGGCAGCATCAAGGATACGCGTCGGAATATAGGCACCGCCCAGTGACGCCCGCAGGATTTTAATCTGGTTCTCCATCTCCACAATTTGCGTGGTGGAGTTTTTCTTCCGGGGCACGCAGCAGGAGATGTACACGCGGTAGTTACGCAGCGTCAGGGGTAAATCCAGTGCAGGAGGCAGGGGGAACTTCGTCTCCGCTGCCCGGAGATAGTAGGCCTGGGTGATGGCGTTAAACTTCTTAGCCTGTTTACCGCTCCAGCGGAATTCACGCAGACCGTAGTCGATATCATTGCCGACCAGTTTGCTGGAGACCAGATGAAAACTGACCGGGACGCCCCGGGGAAGTTTGCTGCGCAGTAAATGCTCCAGTGTGGCGACGATACTTTTATCCGCACCGGGTAAAGGACGCGCCTCAAACATAAAACCGATGGTTTTGTTATTAATAAACAGCCCGGTCGCGGAATCATAATCCTTATAGGGCAAAATACGGCTGAACTGGGGGAAATTCATGCTGCCCAGCGTGTCATTGGCTTTCGCGGATTCGTCGGGCAGCTTCAGTGCTGATACCAGTGAATTCACAGTCTGGGTGACGGCATCGATGATGTTATTACTCATGCAGGCGTTCCTTTAAGAGCATTTCAAAATAACAAGGGTAATAAATGGCAAGAAGAATATTCATATCCGCACTAGAAACTCCTTCTTATAATGGAAAGCACTGGAATAAAAAACAATAAACACATGGAAGCAATAATCTGACCCATAAAGATCGAATCCAACAACACCTCCCCTTGCCACAGACAAATAAGCAGAGTGATAAATAATAAAACCACATGAAAGAAAACAATCAGGAACAGAATGTTCGCTGAGAACTCCCCATCACCAACTTCCACCTCTAAGCAGAAAAAATAAAATACACACAAACTACAGATAATATAGACGCCTTCATGTCGAATACCCTGAAAGAAATCAGGAGAAAACTCTCCTGCCAGTCCATTGTAAGTCAGTCTGGCTCCCAGATAGATGAGCCAGTAGACTGGAGGTATAAACAAAAATCCGTACTTTCGAAGAAACAGCATCATATCCATCCCCTGATTATTTGCTCATAGCGTTCAGTGCGTTAAGTTTTTTTCACGTACTGCTTTAATCTCTTCTTTATACTTGCATTCTGATGCCATCTTTTTTGCGTCACCGAAAGTTAATGGCTCTGACGAAGTGCCTGTGTTAGTTTGAATTGCTAAACGTAACGCCTCACCTGCACAAGGTGTCTAATGAATAATACTTTGCAGTTGTTCTGGAGTAGCGGGCTGCATATCGCTAGAATCTTCAATATACTGCACAAAAAAAATACCCAGTTAACACAATTAAAAGAAGAACTATCAAAAAACCAAATTGCTGGCCAATTTCTTGCTGTCTTTCCATTGTTCCATCCCTACCGGTCAATCCAGTTTGTTAATCAGCATTTCATTTTGAGTTAGCTTTATATAATTCCCACTGATGGATATAGGAATAATACTGCCCACCAGGCACATTAATGATGATGCCATCACAGTCCAGTTTATTAACAGGGCTGGTAAAAGCGCCTGTCGGCATGTTTACCTCAAGTGTCCGGCAGTCATCTTTCCAGTGTCTACCTGCTTCAAGTTCATCCATCGAAAATGAGTGAATGGAGATAACGAACATCCCGGAAAATCCAACCACCGCTATAAGCGCACAGTATATGAATGTATCGCCTCTGTTAACTCGAAGATTGAATTTTTCAGGGATGGCAACCATTGCCAGCGCACCGACCACACCAATAACAAAAAGAATCAGGCATATACCGTTAAGCCATGCAACGTTATGTCCAAGTATATAGTACGCTTTCACTTTCTTATTCCTTATGCTGCATACTTTCAAATAACGTGAGATTGTTAATACTGACCATCGGTCTTACTATTCACCTGCCCCCATCCGATCAAAGTAATAAATCAAGACATAAAACATATAAAAAACCACTGTGGCTGTAAAAAATCCCGTTATTACTGACAGCGTCAAATCAGGAGAGCCGGCCCACATGTTTTTATCCATGAATACCATTAATGAAAATAAAGCACTGAGACCTGTAAGCCCAAACAACATTAAAATACAGGAAAGCGTATCTCTTATAAAAACACCAATAATTACATAGCCGTAACCGCAGATAATGATTGCCATTGCAAAAAAAAGTCGAACAAAACCATCAAAACCTAACTGGTATTCAGCCATTTACCCACCCTCATTCAATGTTTCTATCACGCTGCTCAAAGGCTCGCGGGTTTTAATTTCAATGCACTCTCCTGTATTACTTCCGTAACCTCTGCCCCCACGTGCTTCGAGTACCCGTAGCATTTTTATGCAGACATCTGTATTAGGCATGGGAGTAATATCCCAAATCCCACCGCCACTACTCGGCGTCATCAGCACCAGAAAAATAAAGGCATGCATACTTTATTGCCTCTGTTTATATATTAACGAATGAATATTTCTTTCATTGCCTCTGCGATAGTTGTTTGCCTATCGCCACTTATCGCTCTGTCAGAATCAGACTTGCTTACATTTTCAATAACATCACTACACTGAAGTCGATTTTGCCTGGAGAGAAAAACCCTTTATCATCAACCCGCCCTTTTAAATAACCCTTACATAAAGATACATGAGCGTAATATCTTCGTCTGAACACGCTACCGCCCATCCCTTTCAACGCAGAGGGCACTCGTTATAATTCAGAAATGAAAACTTACTGCAGCGCCAGTAATGGCGCTGTGAATCAATTAAGGCGAGGTTGTCCCCACGCCGATGGTTTTACGACAAAAAGAACCGTTGCCGGCTGGTGATATACATCATCTGAATCCACATACGGCGCTATCCACAATGACGTTGTCTCCTCCCCTTTTCTTAATGGCCGGGGATAATTACCTGGCGGTGTTGACGGTGACGTAAACGTTGACGCCACTACTGGTAAAGACATTTTCACTACCGGCAAAGACTGGAGCCTTTTCCCGGTTTCGAAATATATTGCCTCATTCTTTGCCGTTGGATTATTTAGGTACACTGCACGTGCTCGTTCTCTCTCCGCTGCCACTCTGGCCCGGTTCAGGTTGGGTTGAGGCGGCAACGGGTACGGATTAACTGACGTGGTTCCGAAATTACCCTCAGCCAGTTGTGGCAACCCGGCCGCAGCCGGCTTTGCATCACTGCGTTCCTCCTTCAGCTTCGCTTTTTCATTTGCCTGCTCCATCGTCATACAGGTATCCGACGTCGTGGCATTACATTGAAATTCAGTCTCTGTGCCCGCGCACCCGGTTAAGAGCAAAGCGCTGCCCAGAGGAATTAACAGCATTAATTCCTTCATAATATTTCTCGCTATTTATCGGTTTTTTTTCAGGTTCATCCTGAGCTGGGTATTTTCCTTAATCGCCCGAACTAGCCATTATTTTCCCCCTGCGGCGCTGCGCCCGGAGAGAACTCACGCGGATCAAGTTTGCCCAGCTTCTTCAGCATCTCGTCAGTATTGAATCCGTTCATACCGCCGCCTGACTGATGATGTGCATCAGCCTGCTGTGCCGGCTCCGCCTCCTGATTCTGAGCCTGCTGTTGCCCGTTCTTTTCCGCTTCCAGTTCTTCAATCGTTTTCAGCTGGAATCCATCCTGGAACACGACGGTCACTTCGTTGCCGGCACCAATCGGAATGACCGGGTGATACTGCTCGGCCCTTTTGATGTAGTACTCGCTCAGCGTCTGCGCAGCTTTAGATGCACCACCGCCGACCCCCATTTTCAGAACGTCACCGGCGCCAACAGATGCGGTTGCCCCCAGGCCAACAGCCGGCTGTGAAGCCCGTTCCATGCCCTGACCAATCCCGTCAACAAAACCGGCCCCCCATGCCCAGCCGAGGATTTTTCCGTTACGCATCACCACCTCTCCCTTAACCCCGTTTTTCCCCATAAAGGAAACGTGGCCGTTAATGGGCTGATCGATGGTTTTATCACCTTTGATACAGCTGATATTGCGGGTACGGACAATGGCGCGTTCGCTGGAGACATCGCCCCAGGCTTCAAGGCCCACAAAACACCCTGTCAGGTCGTAGGTTTTGCTGTTTGGCATTTCCACGCGACCGGTGATACGCAACTGCATCGGTACAGTTGATTCATTCCCGGTAACAGACGCGTTGGCATCTGCCCCCTCGATAAGCATGCTTTTTGCAAAGCTCCCCGACGGAATGTACGGCAATGACTTCGTTTTTTTTCCTTTGTCGTAACTGAACGTTTTACGCTGTATCTGGTTTGGTACCGGTACAGACTGGTAGCTGACCTGCGGCGGCGGTGTCATACCATTCCCCGGATAGAATGCCGTCGGAGGCGGTACCGCGGCGCCGGTTTGCGGCGGATAACTGGCTGGCTGCGGCTCCCCTTCCGGACCGGGTGGCGGTGACGGAGGAGTCGGCGCGGGCTCGCCACCAGAGACAGCCGGTTTCACGCCCAGCGACTTCAGCTGATTCTGCATGGCTTCATTGTCACTGCTGAGTTTGTCGATACGTATCTGGTCAGCGGTTCGCGCCTTACTCAGTAGTTCCACTTCCCCCTGCAGGGAGTCAAAACGCTTGTTGAGATCAGCGGCAGTCGCCTGCATTTCTGTTGTCGCGTGCTGCTCCACCTTACTGTTGAAGCTGCTGTCGACCACCCCGGTCATATCCGGTGCGGGTTCGCCCTGAGCCGGGGCTTCCTCATCAGAGCTCATGTTCAGATCTGACAGATACAGCCCGCCTCCGACTGCTGCCGCGCCGCCCGCCAGAATGAGTCCCAGCCAGATATATTGCTTACGTTTGATCAGCGTGTTGAAGTTGGCCATCAGCGCTTCACTCCTTCATCTGACGTCGTGACCCAGATCTGCATGCGACCACCGGCAGTCAGCAGGCCCGCCGGGGTACTGAACATGACGGCACGTGTTCCGGGCTGCCAGAAATCGCTTTCACGCACCATACGGGCCGACAGGGAGACATTGTCCAGACTGTAACGGACAACTTTCAGGTGATGACCGACCCAGACCCGATCGGCAGTGGCGCGCAGACCAGCCGGCACCTGCAGCACTTCAGAAGTGACGGGGACAGACTGATACTCATCGGGTACGCTGCCCTGACGCACGGCGCGATTCAGCGAAACCAGTAACGATTCATAGGGGTTCGACTCTTCCCAGGCTTTTGCCGGACCGGGGGTACCCGCCAGCTCGCTGACCAGCTGAATTGTCCGGCCTGAGCCCGCACGGGGCACGGCACGAATGGAGAAGTTCAGCCCGCGTTCGGTTTCCACAATGAAGGTGAATGGTTTTTTACTGACGGTCGCCAGAATGGCACCGCCGCTGTCGGTCTGCTCCTGGTTTGTCAGGCCACCGTCCAGGCTGTTTATCGCCGTGATGCGATCGCCAGGTACTGTGAACAGATTCGGGTCGGTGTTACTCACGGCAATATTTGCCTGACCACCATTGGTTAGGGGGACCACTGTCGGCGCCAGCGTACCGCTGAGGGTCGCGGACATCGCGGGGGCGGCCAACAGCAGACAGCCTGAAATAAATAACGGGTTAATTTTTTTCATTATTTATTTCTCCAAAACGTGCCAGCCAGCTGACACCATCGACACGACTGAACTGAATGACATAGCTTTTAATTTCACTGTAGGGTTTGGAATCCCCAATCCACGTTTTCAGCTCACCCCGGATATCCACGCGGTTCTCTGCCGGCCAGGCACGCATCGACGTCATATAAAAGGTGGAATTAACGTTATTGTCTTTAATGCGTTTCGCATCTTCAGCCAGCTGGACCTTGAGGCTGTTCTGCGAGGCGGGTAATACATACCGGAGTAGCTGCTGATGCTGGGCATCAACCGTTTCCGGCGTGACATTCAGACGCAGGGCAACAAAGGACAGGCCCAGCTGCTCAATATAAGAGGCGTCAGCCTGGTTCTGAGACACCGCAAAGGGTGCACGGAATAACATCGGTGTCACCGCCACTTTCTGTTCCGTCTGCAGACGGTAATTATTTATGCCCTGGATAATATTGGTCGCAAGACTGAGGGTCAGGAGTGTCCCCAGACTGATAAATCCCACAGCGATAACGCGGGTGGTATTTTGTCTGGCACCATGTTCCATATGTTATTTCCCCGTTGATTTATTTAATCCACTGCCGGAAACAGGAGTCCGGAACATCATGAAAGAAACCTTTAAGAAGGGAGGTTGGCAGATACCAGTAAATCAGGTCGCGTAGCCAGGAACTGCCCCGCCCTTTTTTCAGTTTCTTGATACCCCAGAAAACCAGTACCGCTGAAGCTATGCCAAAAATGAACTTGCTGGTCCAGAAACCCCAGCCGAGACAAATCACGGCCGGGATAAGTTCATCGAGATATAAGCCAAACCAGCGGGACTGGTTAGTCAGTGTTTCCGGGAAACGGTATCGCTTTAATTCGTCTCCCGTCATCACGTGCTTCCTGTCAGTAACCGGCGACCGACATACCGATGGTGATAAAGGTGGAAATAATCGCGAAGCCAAACAGGAACTTCACGTTTTTGGTCATCATGTACATGATGCCGCCGGCGACAACTTCTGCCAGAACCACCCATTTGACGACGCTGGACTGCTTACCAAACGTGCCTTTAACGGTCGCATCCCCGGACTTCATCAGGTCGGTTGCCGTGGTGGTGGCCATCGCAGCATCCGGGAAGAACGCCGCCACAGCAGCAACCGGCAGCGCAACTTTAGCGACTTTCAGGGCTTTCTTTTTATTGAAAACGCGGGACATAAAAGACGGTTTGGTTTTTTCAGAGACAGCAGAGCCCTGAACACTTAATACAGCATTCATATTTATTTCCTTTAAAAAGAATGGTTGATATATAAAACAGATTTTTGACTATGATGTTAAATCACTCTTCCTTTTCACCTCCTGGTACGGCTAGTTCCGAGTTATAAAAGTCCGGAAAACGTTCTAGATGATCTTTCAGTCTCAAATAAGCTTCAGCTGTTTTACTTCTTCTGCTTCTGTCTTTTGCTTTGATGAGTCGACGATTAGTTTCTTCATCTAATTTTAAAAGCACATTTTTTCCAGGCGCAGGTCGTGCGTTGCTCCTAATCGCTCTTTCCAATCGACCTCCAAAGTAAGATTACCAACCTTTAATAAATCTTACATTGGAGGATTTAAAAGTAAACAAACTAAGGAGAAATCTTGAGTAAATTATTTTCACAAATCAAAAGTACCGATGGTACTTTTGATTTAACAAAAAATTAACACCGTCTTTTAATATCGAAACCACATTCGATATAAACTTTCCATAACTTAGAGTATAGATCGATGACATTATGATATAGTCACGATCATCAAAGCTCAGTTCCTTTTTTATTTTACTAACTGTATTTTTTGAGGTTTGCACCCCAACACCTGTAATCTTAGAAATAGATGCATGAGAAAACCCAACCGCATACAGATTAAAGATAGCCCAGTCAGACTTTGCTGAACGCTGAATTCTTTCGATATATCTTTGCATCTTTATAGAAAAGTCATTGTATTCCATTGAAGGATGAGGTATCGGTTCATCTTCATTTATAAAAACCCATTTACTGTATGTATCTTCATTAATCGAGAACGTTTCAATAAAAACAGTCCAAAGTGAACCTGCCAACCAAATATTTTTAACAAGTACAGCAGAACCTTCTGAAAACGATTTCAGTTCTGACTGCATCAGTTCCAGTTTGATCTCCAGGGAGAGATCCAGAAACCAGCTTCCCGGTGCTCTGGGTGTATCAAATGCTCCAGTTCCACCAGATGTTAAGAAAATTTTGTCAAAGGTTGGGCTGGTGTGAATTACTTCGCCCCGGGAATCACGAATAAAAGCAGGGCAAGATGAAATATTAAGCATCTCGCGCATAGAATGAATGGAATCTGTTTGACTGCGCACAGCAATATGACTACGATCCTTCGCACACATAGGCGCCTCCTGGAAAGGACACTATGGATAGTTGACGTTCGGGGGGACAAGCCCCGGACGTCAACGCTTCAACAAATTTTAGTACAACCCTGTAAGTATTCTATATTCCTTATACTTCCATGTCACTTTTTAAAGCTAGATCATTATTCTTTTTTTACTGCTGAATTAATTACAAACCACCATAAACACACACCAGTTCTTACTCTTCTTCCTGCTCGGGGAAGAAGTGAGAAATAACATCTTTTGCATCTTCTCGAATGTTACTCACCATGCTGCGGAACTCGAATCGTTCATCACCTGTAACATGAGGGCTTAGAGAGCCAATAGCCAAAAGTTTGGATACGGTAAACTGAGTCTTCATGACATTCTCAAGCAAAATCTTATTAAACTCAGTTTGGTTAAACCCTGAATCTTTTCTTTCCATTTGAGCCTCATAAACCCTAAGCCCTAATTCAAGGAGCATCGAAGCGACACTTGAAAAACTGACATCCTTTTCCTTTGCCCCTTCAGCCCTTCGCTTTTCCACTATTGCATTAATTTTCTCTGCAACTTCATCACTAGCATAAGCTTGTACCCTGGCCATATCGGTTCCTTTATTAAAAACAGCATCAAACAAGTTATTATGGCGAGAAGATAACGCGAGTTTACCTTCTTTACAACTCTAAACTTAAGTCTAGAGTCTAAGAAAGTTGCATTACGAGTCATATGGCGACTTAAGTCTAGAGTTAAGTCGCTTTAAATATATGATTATAAAAGAGTGAGTCATAAACGAGTCGCTATAGACTTACCGACGACTTACTACTGACTCACCGGCAACTCACATATATATAAAGAAAAATAACATAATGTAATATAACTACAGTTAAGCCACTGAAGCTAAAGTGAAATCTGCAAAATTTTAATTTTGCGTAGTGTGTGGTGATTTTGTGGTGAGGAGTGCATATATGTTGAGTCTCGGTCTTGGATGGGTTAAGGTTATTCCGGGATTTGGCACGGAGGGGAATTCATGAAGGGAGTAGCGTTTGGTATCATCCTGTCTTTAATACCATTGTCATCAATGGCAGCAGACTGCTTTGATATGGCTGGCAGGGATTACAAAATTGATCCGGATCTCCTGCGTGCTATATCATGGCAAGAATCAGGATTTAAAATTGATGCGATTGGGCGTAATCCTGTTACGGGTTATGGATCAGGCTTGATGCAAATTGACTCGCAGCATTTCAACGAACTGTCGCGATATGGAATAAAACCGGATCATCTTCTTAGCGATGCTTGTCTTAACATCTACACCGGAGCCTATTATCTGGCTCAGGCGTTTAAAAAGTGGGGCGTTTCGTGGGATGCAGTCGGGGCATACAATGCAGGCTTCAAAAAGACCCCGCGCCAGGCAGCAAGACGTTACGAGTATGCGAAGAAGATCCATTACTACTACACGGCTATCAAAGCAAGCAAACGAACTTCTTCTAAAGATCAGAAAATCGCCATGAACTAAAAAGCCTTCTGATATAAGAAGGCTTGAATTTCTTAAAAATCTACGGCATCTATACCTGGATAATAATCGGCATCACTATCAAAATGAAAAAGCAGATACCCACCCTCCCGGTGCATTAGTATAAGAGTTTTGCGTAAAAATTTTGACACCCCACCTCTTTTTAGCGCCAGAAGATGGCGTTTGAAATCATACATCCTTATAACACAACCATAAGGTGTATCATGTATCCACTCTAAGTAACTATCGCAAGTTAGATAATTGGTTGTTGATGAAAGCACCTGAAGAACTCTGATATCACCTTCTTCCATATGTGAAATACTGATACAGACAGCTTTAAATTCAAACATAAGTATTCCCACCATCAAAACGCCGGACAGCTGCCCGGCGCTTATAATTAGCCTTTAAGAGTGCGGAATTTCTCCGCAATTAACCACAATGCCTTATTGAGTTTAACATCACCATCGATTGCTTTTACTGGCCGGGTTGTTGTTCTTTTCCCTTTTTCAGTTCGGCCAGGCAAACCGCCTTTAATCAGATTTTCCTGGACCCTTTGATATGTAGTCCAGATGTCATCTTTTTTATCTTCATAACGGCGCGGATGAATTATCTGTTCAATACTGACCGGAGATTTATTTTCATCTTCATATCGGTAGGTTAATGCAGCTTGTCCAAACAGACGCTGTTCTTCCTTGGTTAAGGCAATAGACTTCATGACATCAACGCCTTCAGTTATTTTATCGAAAATTCCCAGAACTTCGTAAGCACCTTCGATAACCCTTCCAACAATATCACCTTTATGAGGTACACGAATCTCACCAAACGACGTACCGCACACAAGGCCATTTGTGCATACAAAACGGAACATACCCGGGATCATTTGATAACTGGACGATCCATCATGCGAGTTAAGAAGAATGATTTCGGGTACTTCTGTTCCTTTATTGGCCCCTTCACGGCGAAGTCTTACCATATGCTTAGTATGCCCCCGTTTATCCTCATCCCTTACTCGTGACTGACAGGCAAAAAATGGCTGGAAACCTTCTTCACGTAATTTATCCAGCAGTGTAATGGTTGGAATATAGGTATAGCGATCACTACGTGAATTATGCTTTTCTTCTGAAAACACAGAAGGTACAACCTTGACTAATTCATCGTTAGTCAGTGGGCGTTCCTGACGAATGGAATGAGTAAGTCCAAATCGGGATGCTAAACGCATATTATTCTCCTTCACCTGTTTAATTTTTTAACCATCACCCGTTGAGTTGCCGGGGCCGCGGTTTTGACTTTGTGCGGGGACCTGCTGAACCTGCCCCCTGGATATAACCTTCACCCGTTTGAGAGCCGTTCGCCGCGAGGGCGTAAACGAGCACGGCCCGGTGCAGATGTCCGGGGGTGAGCGGGAAATTTTTTTCGGTCTAATGAAGCGCAGCGGAATGGCCGGGAAAAATTTATTGCGAAAGGCTCTGCCGTCCCCTGGACAGCAAGACGGGTTGTGCTTGTCTCAGCCCCGGCGAATGGACTCAAACGGGTGATACGGGTACCAGGGGAAAGGAGCAGGCACCCGCCGCAACGACGAAGAGCGCGGGCGCGAAACGGCGTTGCCCTGCAGAGTGCCGGCAGTCCTTCGCCGGCACGGTGAAAGCGGCGCGACCGGGACGGTCGCAGCAAGCGCTGCCGTTGACCTTGACTTCAGACATCAGACACTAGCCGTCAGGCCCGAAACCGCTTGCGGGTTCGGCGGAGCTTACCGCGTCTTTTCGCGGTTAGCGGAGTGTGGCTCGACGACTGGACAGCGTAGCTGGCCAGGAGCCGAAGGTGTCCAGTATGGGTGTGCTTTTAAAGCCTTTAAGGGTTAAAAAGAGGCATCACAGCAGGGAGAAGAAGAGGAAGCAGACAGACAGCAGGCAGCAAACAGGGAAGACGCGGAAAGGAAATGCGGGCGGCGCGTCAGCGCGGCCCGGTTTTCCCGGCGCCGCAGGCGCGCGGCCTTTCGAGGCGCGGCCAGACGGGGACAGATGCCCCCTTCGCCTGCTCTGTTCCCGAATCAGTCAACAAACATCGAGACCGGGATTTGAAATCGATTTGCCAGCGCCCGCATGTGATCGAGGGTCAGACTGCGTTCACCACTGAGGATCCGGCTGACGAGTGACATTCAAACCTGCTGAATTTTAAAGTTAACACCGCAGGCTCTGGCGTACCGAACCAGCGTCTGAATACTCATTCGCGAAGCGTTCTTCTCCATACGTGAGATAGTAGGCGCTTTGATGCCCATACGTTCTGCAACCTGTGCCGACGTCAAACCCGCTTCTTTTCTCCATGTTGCTAAGGTTTCCCGAAGTAGCTCCGAGGCTTCTTCTGCCTCGAATGCCGCGCTGTACTCATGATCGTTCATTGCTTCGGTATGAACCTGGCTAAGGGTTTTATATTTCATTCTGCATTTCCTCCAGTCTGCGAAGTGCCAGATCTATTTCTGCCGGGGGCGTTTTTGGCGATTTTTTGATAAAGATCCGAAGTAGAAAAATACGTTCACCACTCTGATATACCCAGATTCCGCGGGCGATATCTGCCCCCATTGTACGTATTTCGAAAAGGCCGTTTCCAAGCGGCTTGGTATCTGGCTCGCGTAGCTGGCGAGGGTTTGCTTCCAGCTTCATGAGTAGCCTGGCCATTTTTGCACGAATGGCAGCAGGCAGAGCCGTAAACTCTTTTTCAGCCTCATCATGAAAGATGACTGTGAACATGAATGTAATCTCTGGTCCGTATGTGTATACGTTAGCTTAAAAGCTAACTTAGCTCAAGAGCTAAGTTAGCTAACTTCTCACTACCCGATCTTTACAATCTCAATACCCAGCATAAGAGCTATGAATTCCGCTTTGTTCTGAAGCAACCAGGTGCGTGCTTCGGGTGCCTGAGCTTTGCTGATATCGATATCAAACTGATTAAGCGCTGCAGCATCGGCGTGTCCGAGTGTAATACCGCGCCACTGCATCCCCGCATAATAGGCGTTCCCTGCCCCCTGCTGGATTTGTCTTTTCACGTGTTCCATTGCCCAGACCTCATTCCACACCCAGACGGCGGAACATATCGGCGATGATATTCCGGCGCGTATATGAAGCACCTGCGGCTTTCAGATCGGCCAGCACGTTATAGGCGTAACTGGCATCCTTTCCATGAAAAGCGATCAACTTTTCCGCTTTTGGTTCAAAACAGGATGGGGAAGTTTCCCGGGAGAAAACCTCTGATGAGTGTTGATGGCCGTATACTTTCATTTTGCGTTACCTCTGGTCTTTAAGGGATGGCAGCGATACGCCGCCATCCGTGTTTATTTCTCAGCAGTCGTTTGCCGCCAGTTCACTCATCAGTACATCCCGTGCTTCCAGCGCGCGTTCCTCTTCGGCTAGCGTCAGCAGATAGCCGCGCTTTGCCGCAGCGCCCATTAACACCGGACGGTCTTTCAACGGCAGCGCATCCAGATAATCCAGCGCACCACCCAGCAGATGGGCCTGATACAGCTCGTAATGCATCCCGCAGCACCAACCAGCCTCTTTCTCGATACGTTCCAGCACTACATCGGCGCGGATAACATCGAACGGGTTTCGGGAATGAATGTTGCGCACAAAACCGTCAGTCCGGAGGGTTGTGCTTTCTTTGGTGGAGGGTTTTACGTTGACGTTTTGTGTGCTCATCCAGCTTTCTCCTTTGTCTGTTTTTTCTGCCTTTTAAAACCATCACCCGTTGAGTTGCCGGGGCCGCGGTTTTGACTTTGTGCGGGGACCTGCTGAACCTGCCCCCTGGATAAAACCTTCACCCGTTTGAGAGCCGTTCGCCGCGAGGGCGTAAACGAGCACGGGCGACAGCAGCTGTCCAGGGCGCGGTTTACCGCGTGCCATTTACCCTGGACGGATGATGGCGACTGTGCTTGTCTCAGCCCCGGCGAATGGACTCAAACGGGTGATACGGCGCCAGGGGAAAGGAGCAGGCATCCGCCGCAACGACGAAGAGCGCGGGCGCGAAACGGCGTTGCCCTGCAGAGTGCCGGCAGCTTTATCGCCGGCACGGTGAAAGCGGCGCGGCCGGAACGGTCGCAGCAAGCGCTGCCGTTGACCCTGACCTCAGACATCAGACACTAGCCGTCAGGCCCGAAACCGCTTGCGGGTTCGGCGGAGCCCGGCGGGTGCGAAGCAGCTGCCCTGGCGGAGTGTGGCTCGACGACTGGACAGCGCAGCTGGCCAGGAGCCGAAGGTGTCCAGTGTGGGTGTGCTTTTAATCCTTTTCAGTTTTAAAAAGGGACACAGCAGGAAATAAAGCCATCACAGGAAGGAACGGAGGAATATAAGAACAAAAGCCCGCAGAGAAATAACGGGCTGATCCAATGGACGAATCGAGAACAATCAACATAAATCAATATCTACAGCTCAATAAGCGGGCTGGATGTAATAATCCGCGTCACAAAATTAACGCTGCCATATATAGGGATTTATTAATTCCTGAAACTGCATTTGTCCGGAGCACAGACAGGTCAGGAGCTTACTTATCATTGTTTTCACTCACATTATTCGTTTCAAACGAGACAAGAAATGTTTTCAGCCCTGCACAAAACGCATTGAATTCTTCCGGTGTGACATCTGCGGATCGTTTTATTCTGGCTCCGCGAAGATGAGAATTACCGGATGCATTTTTTTCCGCCCCGGCACTGCGGATTATCGAGTCGGCCCGGCTTTTTGAACATGGAACACCGCCCAGGCTGATAATTTGTGCAACATCGTTCCTGTTGAGGCAGCCAATCGCCCCGGCAATCATCTTAAGATTAGCCGTAAGTTGTCTGCAGGAAAGTACGTCACTCATCGGATTTACCTTCTTCAGCGATCGAGCCGTTCGACGGTGGCCAGCAATTGCGGATAGGTCGCTGACTGACACTTTTCGTACAGTGATTTAGCTGCGGGTATCCCTTCCAGATAATCATCCGAGTCCCGAATTTCCTGAGCCAGATATTCAATAAAGGCGGGTTCCACAACGGAGCCATTCAGCACATTAAGCAGAACCTGTGTTTCTTCGGCATCGAGAGGAAGGGCACAGGCGCGAACCAGATGCGCATAGCGATCAAAGATATTATTCAGCCGTTCAGTCACCCCTTCCCTGTGGGAGTTCAGATGTGCTCGCAGCTTAGGCGAAGGTGTGAAAGAGGGGTTGCGGGAGATCTCTTTTTTCACTGGTTATCCTCAGAATACTGGCCCGACATAATTAAGAATTTGCGCCGCTCCCTCACGAACTGTCGGTACCATTTACGGGCAACACTGGCCAGATCGTCCTCAGAAGCGCCACAGGAAAGCGTACTCCCCATGAACCCTCCACCACAGCAAATCTGGGCGCCGGTGTTACCAGGGTGCCCCGGGGACTCCAGGTGAACATAACCGCCACTGTCGGGTGCGTAAAAACTGAAAATTTCGCCGGTTTTACGGGATTTTATCGTGAAGTTCATGCTGGCTCTCCTTTGGCTCACCCGCGACTGCGCTTCGCCTCACTGAGTTAAGTGGAACAATTTCTGTTCATTACGCAATCAACTGTATGACAGATGTCATACATAATCAACAAAAAAAGCCTGCTTAAAAAGCAGGCGAACATCACTGTATCATATAAGGAATGAACTGCAGTATCACCTGGCAGACCGGGCGACTGATTTACCAGGAAAGCGGATACCGCGCATTGCACGAATAAGTTATAGCAGCACTTTTCCGGAAGGAAAACCCGGCAGGCGGGCGGGTTAAGTGCTATGCAACCTGATGTAGCGCCGGGTTTCCCCGGGGAGCCTTTGGACAGCCTCACTGACTCGTGGTCTTTTAACTCTGCCGTTGCTGTTTCCACCCCTCCGTAAAGAGGGCTACGCTACAGAGAGAACTTATCACCAGAACCCAAATGTTCACAATCAATCACTTTTTTTTCAGACTGATGACAGGGTGTTACGGTGAATGAAGGATGTTAATGTGACTTGCGATTCATTGAATCTGTGTTGTAGGTAGATGAAAGATTTTTGCCCGCCTGTCGTGCGGGCTTTTTTTCCTGTAAGCAGGAAAAAGGGGCTACCGGTGAACGGTAACCCCTTCATAAAGGCGCTTCAGGCTTGTCAGACATCATCTCCCCTGAATGGCGGGGGCTTCCCCCCGCCGGGGTTAGCTACTTAGCGGATTCGTAAGCCAGAAAAGCCGCCACCTCCCTGTTCGTGTCCCTGTACCGGATTTCACAAAGTGATTTCCGGGTGAGGTAAGTGAATATCAGCAGTGTGAGGCACACTATTAATACGCACCCGAGCAGAGTGTTTCGCGGCAGTTTCATGGCCTTCTTCTCCTTGCCTTGCGGCATCTAAGAGGCTATCCTGATGTTGTCTAGGCATACAGGTGGCCTCGTGGGTTAATGAAAATTAACTACGGGGCTTTCTGCTTTTTGCCACACAACACGGTAACAAACCACCTTCACGTCATGAGGCAAAAAGCCTCAAGCGCCACGTCGATTATACCGGGACGGTGCTATTTCTTACCAGGTATATCCACGCTTTATGCTGCTTAGCGCTTTAAATATCTAATGTATACCCATCCCGCAATCAAGACGCCCGTGCCCAGCGCAAGATTAGGCAAAATCACATCGTTTGCACTTGCATATATGGTATTAGGATCATGTTGCCCCCAGAATGCCAGCTTGTACCCGATGCCCCAGACAAAGAATATAATCCCGGCAATCAGAACGCCGAATTCTATAACGCCGAGCAGGATTCCATCTAACCAGTCAGGCGGATCACGCCATGTGATGACCGCAGCTATTAGTGTGCAGATAATCTGGCCTGCATAATAACAAGGGGAACCATACCATTCCGGAGCAACATGCTTCACGATCAACCAGAACAGCACGTTCATTAAGATAACGAGCAACCAGTACCTCATAGTTCTGCTTTCCTTGTATTTGGCCATCTGAGTTGTCAGACAGCATTGTACTTATTCATCGGGCGGACTTGCCATTGAAATACTCCGGACGCGCAGCCAGTTCACGCTCGATTAACTCGTCGGCAAACAAAGGGGCAACACGATGAATACGAGCCTGCATGTTGCGCCTTCTCACCGCAGCTTTCCGTTCATCGCTCCAGCGTTGGATCTGTTTCTGGCCGTGAAAATCCACGCATACAGCGTAACCTGAGCCAGCCACCCAGCGTGACATCACCTCTTCAGGTGCCGCCTGCCCAGCCTCCACGACAACGGAAATCAGTTCCCGTGGACCCGGGCAGGGCCTGTGCGGCAGTTTCCAGCGCAGAGAATAGCGCCACTTCATACACCACTCCGATCAGCCAGCTTATTTGGCACCTGCCAGCGTTCAGCAACACGAATATGCTCAGGTGTTTCCCGGACAATTAACGGAATTTCGTACATCACTGCATACAGCGGCTCACCGCTGATGCGAAGCCAGTCCAGTTCCTTCAGCGATGTGAATCGCGACTGCCAGCGCCAGAACGGTGCTGCAAGCTCTGCCGCGTCAAACTCGTCGCTCCACCGGGTGTACCAGGTGCAGACGGTTTCCGGTGACTGAAAATTCAGTTCTGTGACAGCCTGTCCCAGCAGGTTCTGACGCAGTAACCAGGACTGCTCGACCTGACGGGCTTCACGGCGCATTTTTCGGGTGAAGGCAAAGTCCTGACGTTTTAGCCTGCGTACTGTTCGGGTATGAAGGACTTCCGGAAAAAGTTCAGCCTGCACATCCATTGTCAGCGGCAGCGGACAGTATTCCCCGTGGCTGGAGATAAGCATATCCAGCGCCTCTTCCACCTGTTTCAGGCTGGAAAGGCGGTCTTTTGGATCACGGTGAAGGCCCGGAATACGGCGGGCAACGTCACTGTTAATCCGGCTACAGCCTGTCAGCAGGCGCAGGAATGTCCGGACGTGTGGCATCGATGGCAGACGTGCGCCGCGCTGGCGAGCCTCTTCCACCGTCATGATGGCCTGCAGCGCTGCCTGACGGGCTGGTTTCAGGGATACAAGAGCACTGGATGACGGGATCATTGTGCGCCCTCCTGTGACAGCGTGCTGATGATGCTGGCAAACGAGTAGCCACCGGCGTCAAGACACTCGATGAGATCCAGAGTATGGGTGATGAGTTCAGGGTTGAATGCATCCATCACGCGAACGACAGAGAACGGCTGACCGTCACGGGTAACAAAGACCACTATCCAGCGAGGATTCAACTCCCCCGGACTGCATACCGCCACATCAAAGTGACCATGAGAGGGGGTAAAACGGATCTGGACAGGAAAGAAGCCGCCAAATTCGCACCGGTATTCGGCATTCACGGACCAGCCGGACGGTGAGGTCAGATCGCGCATGACAGCGTGACTCAGCTCCCGGCGAAAGTCTTCACCGGCGGCGCGGTAGTCTTCCAGCTCATCAGAAGACATGGTTTTCAGGACATCCAGAGTCAGTAACGTTTTCATTTTCAGTCTCCTTATCGCCGCCCCGCAGGGCGGCGTCTCCGTTATCAGGCGGCGCAGGCCGGGTTGTTATGGTCGGTGACGTCGCCGGCATCAGCGTCGGTATCGTTCTGACTTGTTGCCAGACTGAGTTCAGACTTTGCGGCAAGCTGTTTCTGATTGTCAGCACTGGTCATCCATTCCGGAACCCAACGGATTTTTGAGAGGAAGTGCTCTGCATGTTCAGCGGCATCCTTTTTCTTCATCTTCGCGGCGTCCTGTGCTGCGCCAGCCAGTCCGGCCTGAGAGAGTGCCTGTACAATGTGTGGCAGCTTCATGTGCGAGAAAAGGTTATCAGCCGTCGGTTTCCACCAGTCACGAAGGTCAAACTGAATGGCGTTTTCCACCCCATCCAGCGAACTCTGGTGTTTACGACCAAATTCATCCTTGCCCTGTACACCATCTATGGAGCAGGCGGTGCAGAAAGCCATCAGTGCCATCAGGGTTGCGCCATCGAGCGTAAAGAAGGTGGTCATATCCTTTCGCCAGTTTTCCGGCAGCAGGGCTTCAAGACGTTCTTTTTCTGACTGGATGGCCTGAAACGCAACGCTGTTTTCACCGTCAGGTGCTTCACGGGTCAGCGCGTAATGCGACACACTCACGCTAATGCAGAACGGCTCTTTGACGGACGTTGTGGTATGGAAAACCGAGTTACACATTTTCCAGACCATCAGCGCGACGGCTTTCTGCGGCTGCTGCAACAGGGCCGCCTGAACCGCCAGTGTGCGTTCAGAAGAAAGGCGGGTCAGCAACGGGACACTGACGGCGTCCAGCGGATCGACTTTTTCAGGGGCCTGATCGGTGGATGCATCCTTCTCCTCCATTTTTTCATCGGCGCACAGCACCACACCGCGCTGTACTTTCACCTCCTGGCCAGTCCAGGAAACCACCACTCCGGCAGATTGCTTCATTTCATCCGTCCATGCCCGGTGTTTTGCCCGGTGCGCGATGGTCTGCTGTTCTTCCCAGACGGCTTCCAGAGCCCCGGCCACGACGTCATCATTCACGCCGGGGTTCTCGTCTTCATACTTAGCTTCCAGAGCTTCCAGCTCCGCAAGACGTTCTGATTCGGCTTCGGTATATTCCACAGGCGGGACAGCATGCAGGCGCCAGATTTTAGTGTCCTTCCCGTAGTGAGAAATCGGGTCAAGACGACCATCACACCATGACCAGCCTTCCGCTTCGCGGAGGTGCTCCGCGATGTTCTGCAGTTTTTCCAGCAGGGCGGTATCGAGCGATGCACTTTTGACATAGCCGCCGTTTTCGCTGCTGAAGAGATCAACCCGGATTTCATCCGGACTGAATGCGGCCTCTCCCACAAAGCGGAATTTGTCGCCGTTTGTGGAAACCTCTTCTGAGATAATGAGGTTACGGATCGAGGAAACTGATGCTTCATTATTCCAGGACCGTTTGCGGGCGGATTCCAGCACTTCCACCTGGCGTTTCTGATCGCTTTCGAGCGCCAGTGCCTGGCAGTGTTCGGTGGTGATTTCATCCTTCGCCAGCGCCGCCAGAATTTCGGGAGCCAGTTCGGTCAGCTTCAACATGCGCTGAACATGACGCGTACCGAACCCAAGCAAATCGCCAATCTGCGCGGCGGTTTTCCCCTGCTCTGCCAGTGTGCGGAACCCGGCGATCTGTTCAGACGGATGCATTGCCATCTGCTGTTCGTTTTCTGCCATTGATGCCGCAACAGCCAGTTCATCAGGTACCTTTTTCACCATCACCTGATATCCGGCATCGATACGGTTTTCACTCTGCAGGAGCTGCAGCGCTTTCAGGCGACGACCACCGGCAGCCACACCACAGCGACCATCCGGGAGGTTATGCACGACCAGATTCTGCAACAGGCCAATGGCTTCAATGGAATCTGCCATTGAACAGACTTTCTCCGCCGGATAGGGAATGGTCCTGACGTTCAGGGGAGACTTCACCAGTGCCGTCACCGGGACATACTCGACCTGTGCGGCATCGAGAGCCACTTTAAGCGCCTCAGCTTCGGCAGACTTAAGCGTTTTTTTGCTGGTTTTCGGTGCAGTTTTTACCTTAGACTCTGTTGCAGACATAATTGATACCTCTTAGCTATTGATGAATGTCTGCCGGACAGCCCACCTGTCCGGCCTTCTTCTTACTGCTTACTTCGTTTTGCGTACTCCGTAGTCCCGGATGTAGCGGTTCATCATGTCCTCGCCGCCCGGTTCAAAATTCCAGACGCGCCAGATCATGCTGCCGTCATCCTGATGACGGACGACAAGGCGAAAATGGGTCCCCTGGTCATCTTCAATCGCCACATTCTGATACTGCGCTGCGACAACCTGAGCCTGCTCGCGGGTAAACGTGCCATCCGGCAGGGATACAAGCGGGGACAAAACGTTATGGTCCATGTGTTTCTCCTTTTCTGCCCCGCCTGAACGGGGCGTCTTCATCGTGGTTTAAAAGGGCGCGTCATCATCCATTGGTGGGAAATCATCCGGGAGTGGCTGAGGCGGTTGCTGAGACGGGGCGGCATCCTGACGGCCTTTCTTACCGCCCTTCGCTTTCGGGGATTTAGCTGCGGCCTGAGCAGGTTGTGCCGGGGTGGCAGGATTTTGCGGCTGCGCGGCGCTCTCAGGCACTCCGGATTCACGGCGGCCGCCGAGCATCTGCAGGGTGCCGTTCTGCCCGACCAGCACCTCGGTGACGTAGCGCGTGACTCCGGCATCGTCCTGCCAGTTGCGGGTGCGCAGCTGGCCCTCGATGTAGACCTGTGCGCCTTTACGCAGGTATTCACCCGCCACTTCCGCGAGCTTGCCGAACATGACAACACGGTGCCACTCGGTGTTTTCGCGCATCTCTCCCGTCTGCTTGTCACGCCATGTTTCAGACGTGGCCAGCGTCAGATTGACCACTGCGCCCCCGTTGGGCATGTAACGCACTTCCGGGTCCTGTCCCAGATGTCCAACCAGAATGACTTTGTTAACGCCACGTGCTGCCATGATGAATCTCCTTAATCCGTTGTTTTGCCTTTTAAAACCATCACCCGTTGAGTTGCCGGGGCCGCGGTTTTGACTTTGTGCGGGGACCTGCTGAACCTGCCCCCTGGATATAACCTTCACCCGTTTGAGAGCCGTTCGCCGCAAGGGCGTAAACGAGCACGGCCCGGTGCAGATGTCCGGGGGTGAGCGGGAAATTTTTTTCGGCCTAATGAAGCGCAGCGGAATGGCCGGGAAAAATTTATTGCGAAAGGCCCTGCCGTCCCCTGGACAGCAAGACGGGTTGTGCTTGTCTCAGCCCCGGCGAATGGACTCAAACGGGTGATACGGGTACCAGGGGAAAGGAGCAGGCACCCGCCGCAACGACGAAGAGCGCGGGCGCGAAACGGCGTTGCCCCGCAGAGTGCCGGCAGCTTTATCGCCGGCACGGTGAAAGCGGCGCGACCGGGACGGTCGCAGCAAGCGCTGCCGTTGACCTTGACGTCAGACATCAGACACTAGCCGCCAGGCCCGAAACCGCGTAGCGGGTTCGGCGGAGCTTACCGCGTCTTTTCGCGGTTAGCGGAGTGTGGCTCGACGACCGGACAGCGTAGCTGGCCAGGAGCCGAAGGTGTCCAGTGTGGGTGTGCTTTTAAAGCCTTTAAGGGTTAAAAAGAGGCATCACAGCAGGGAGAAGAAGAGGAAGCAGACAGACAGCAGGCAGCAAACAGGGAAGACGCGGAAAGGAAATGCGGGCGGCGCGTCAGCGCGGCCCGGTTTTCCCGGCGCCGCAGGCGCGCGGTCTTTCGAGGCGCGGCCAGACGGGGACAGGTGCCCCGCCGGCTTAACGTGTCATCAGACGGTTATTCTGAGGATGGCGGTCGCTACCTGGGTATACGTGAATGTTCCCCGCGGCAACGGCTCCCAGACGTCCGCCAGGGACTCCAGCGCCTTTTGCTGACGCGGGCCGTCCAGACATATGCCCGTCAGAATCCCGCCAGGCTCAAGCAGAGTTAATGCCCGCCGGATATGCCGGATATCATCACCGCGATGAAACGGCGGATTCATGATGATTCGGGTATACCGGCGATCCGGATGATATTCGAGAAAATCCCCGCACCAGGTCCGGACCTCCGGGAAACGTGCCTGCAGGTGGCTGACTAATCCGGCGTGCAGCTCCACGGCGTCACACTTCGCCCGGGGGACTGTATCCCTGATCGCCTGCAGTATGGCGCCCGTTCCTGCGCTGGGTTCCAGAATGCGATCGGTTTCCCGGACATCAGCCAGCTCAACCAGCCGGCGACATTCCGGGGCGGGGGTGACAAAAAGCTGCGAGCTCCCCTGAATTTCAGCGACAGGGGCGCGCCCCTCCAGTTTGTCCCGCATCGCCTGAATACGGTGTTTAAGGTCATGATGCATGAATGTACTCCCTGATCTCCCCGGCAAGATGCCGGGGAGCCTTCCTGTCATTTTTTCGGAATTTCAACGGTTTTCATGTCTGTGATATACACATTCACGAGCGTACAGCCGTGCGTCATGCACCGGCGGAAGCGGTAAGCGCCGTGTGTTTCGGTTTCTGCAGCACCCCGCACGCCTTTATAATCAGCGGGTAATTTCGCCCACTCGGCCTTTGTCATTTCCCGGAACCCTTCCCCCGGATAGTTGACGATCGGTGGGCGCTTCGCCGCTTTCTTCGCGTCGCTGGCTTCCTCCGCTGTCGGGGCTTTGTAGTCCGTGATACGGTCGGGCGTGAGTTTCATCGTGCCGCTGTAGCCCAGAAAGCGATAACAGGGCGTTTCGACTGAACTCACCTCCCCCTGACTCCGGTTAACCCGGAGAATGGTTAACCATTCTCCCCGGCTCAGTACCTGCCCGCCTGGTTCAAATTCCTCTGTTCGGGTGACAACGCCACCGTTTTCATTAAGCATCGCGCGTTCGTAGGCCAGGCGGTTCTGGTAATGATTAACCCAGCGCTGTTGGTGGCTAATCGTGCGCTCATGACAGCGGATCGCAATATCCCGCGCCTGTTCAAAAGTAATGATCTCCTCAGACAGGGCAGAATGGAGAGACATCGAGCCCTCATACTGGCTTTTCTCTGTCGGGCGGGGGTATTTGTCGAGCGTGAAGCAGGCATGAATATGATCATAATTACTGACCAGTAACGCCATTTTCAGATCGAGCGTCTGCGCACGCCACATCGTCATATACTTTTCAGACCGGGCAATGTGCTTTTGGGACTTGCGTAATTCCGCCTCGATTTTTTTGATACGGCGGTAACGCACATCCGGACGCTCCTTGTATTTCGCGTGCCGCAGAGAGGCCTGCGCGCGCTGTTCCCAGTATTCGGCGCGCTCGAACAGCATCACCGCACGTTTCATGCCGTTCTCAATTTTCTGCGCATGCCGGCGCGCGCGGCGCTCGCTGTGGTGGCCTACCAGGATCGGCTGTCCCAGCGGGACAGCCGATGCCAGCGAATCAACATGCGCAAGCGCCTGCTCCGATTCAACCGCCCGCCGGTCACTGTAGTCACTGAACCGCCCGGCGCGCTGCTCCTGGCGATCAAACAAGGTGCTGTCCTCGTCCTCGATATCACCGGCGAGGGAAAGCAGGACATCCTCCCGCCCCGGCGTCCAGGCTGGCGCCACAAAGAGTTCCTGTTTGGGCGCCCAGCGAAAGCCTGCTTTGTTGATCAGGGAATACGTTTCTTCATCGAGCCGTAATGATGCGTAAAGTCGCAATTTATTATCATCGGGTGAATAAGTTGCCCGGTAAGTCTGGCTGACGGTATTTTCCGTCATGATCTGTGCGGTAGTCGGTGTCATTGTGTTTTCTCCTTCCTGCAGTTGCCGCCCCTCGCGGGGCGGCTCACCTCATCAGTTAAATGCGCGTTTCAGTTCCAGCGTGCGGAGTACCTGCCCGAGGGCGGTATTTTTCATCGCGGGGATGTGGACACCGCGCCCTTTGCGGTGACTTCTGGCGATATGACGCCCGAAAGCTCTGAGAGCGGGATCAATCTCAGGTGCGGTGATATCTGCGCGCAGAATGCGCGAATGACGACGGGGCTTTACAGCGCCTGCGGAAGGTGAAAAAATAGAAACGATCATAGAGTTGACTCCTTATGGTAGTTAACGAAGCCGGAAAAACCGTTCGTGCGATTTTTACGGCGTGGGAGAAGCAGGGTTTACCCTGCTTTTTTCATATCTGCGGTTTGCTTCCCGCTTCTTCTTCCTCCTTCTTAAGCTGATCGGTAATGTCTTCCGGTTCGCCCAGAAACCAGCCTTTGACGGGTTCACAGCGTTCAATAAACGCTTTTATCGCCCGTTTTCCGGTCGTGGCCTGCACCCGGGTAAACATCGGCAGATTGCCGCTGGCATTGCTTCCCAGAAATGCGATCCGATACGTTCGCAATGAAGGATCCTGCATTTTTCTTTTTCCTGATTTTTAAAGAACATCACCCGTTGAGTTGCCGGGGCCGCGGTTTTGACTTTGTGCGGGGACCTGCTGAACCTGCCCCCTGGATATAACCTTCACCCGTTTGAGAGCCGTTCGCCGCAAGGGCGTAAACGAGCACGGCCCGGTGCAGATGTCCGGGGGTGAGCGGGAAATTTTTTTCGGCCTAATGAAGCGGCAGCGGAATGGCCGGGAAAAATTTATTGCGAAAGGCCCTGCCGTCCCCTGGACAGCAAGACGGGTTGTGCTTGTCTCAGCCCCGGCGAATGGACTCAAACGGGTGATACGGGTACCAGGGGAAAGGAGCAGGCACCCGCCGCAACGACGAAGAGCGCGGGCGCGAAACGGCGTTGCCCCGCAGAGTGCCGGCAGTCCTTCGCCGGCACGGTGAAAGCGGCGCGACCGGGACGGTCGCAGCAAGCGCTGCCGTTGACCTTGACGTCAGACATCAGACACTAGCCGCCAGGCCCGAAACCGCGTAGCGGGTTCGGCGGAGCTTACCGCGTCTTTTCGCGGTTAGCGGAGTGTGGCTCGACGACTGAACCGCGCCAGCGGGTCAGGAGCCGAAGGTGGCCCCGGAGCAGATTGTGTGAAAGGAAAGTGAGGCAAAGCCAGAGGAAGAGCAGCAGCAAGATGAAGGGTACCGGTCAGGTCAGGACTGAGATTCGCCCTGCTCTTTTCTGTACTGTACAACGCAGTACCAGGCCGAAGCCAGGAAAGCAAAAACGGTGATCAACCCGCGTAATTCGTCACCCGGCTCTTTCCCCTTCAGCATCAGCGTTATGATGATGCCGGCAACGATAATCCACGCAATGCCACTCCAGAGGCGCAGCTTATCCGCCACGACATTAATCAGAACAAAAGCAACGGCCAGGATAGCCCCCCACAGAGCCGGAACAGGCTGAAACGGAATAAAAAACAGGTTAATACCGGTTAAAAGCGTCACGGCTGCAAACATCAGAGACATACGCATAAAATTTCCTCCCTGGACACACTGACTATAAGAATCACTTCTGCTGCTCATCTCCGGGTTTATTATATTCGGGCGCATTTGCGCGCGGCAGCTGCTGACTGTTCAGTCGATGTACGCGGAGCCGTTCATGGAAATATTCGCGCAGGTGTTCAGGCTGTTCCCGTTCAACAAGTTCCGGCACGACGGGCTTGTTCATGCGCTCCTGCCAGGCAACAGCAGCAGCCACCTTATCGACGGCAACTTTATCCTGCTCCTCCTTTGAAAAAGAGGCGATATTCCACTTTGACATATGCTTTACCGGTCTGCTTTACAGGAAGATATCCCTGATAATACGCGAATTCCGGGGCAACAGCGACTGACAACGGAGAGGAGAGTGCGCGGCGCCGGAGGCGCGGCGACGTCTCTCTCCGGCAGGCGCAGCCTGCCCGGGTTTTCGCGCGGCCGGAAGCGGCAGAGGTTCCCCCCTGCCCTGTGATTTATCGTGCCTTTCCCCCCTGAAGAATGAAATGGCCGCCAATATAGACGGCGCACTGACAGGTCATGTATTCGCAGATTTCATCCATCACCTGCGCAGTGGTCAGTTCCCGCTGACCGGCATCGCGGCGGCGGGCATTAATCAGGGCTTTGTACTGTCGCAGGATATCGCGGCTTTGTGGTGCAAGTTTCATGTGCTTTCTCCTTAACCGGCGGGCTTCCCCGCCGGATAGTCATCAGTTGCTGAATACATAGCCTTCATGGAAGACATAGCCGCTGCTGAACAGATCCCGCGCGTAAGCCTCATAATCGAAATAGACGCGCAGGGATTCAGGCACCTCGTTTAACAGGCCGTGATCCTCCACAAAGCCATAAGCAAAATCCTCCTCGCTTTCAGCCTCGCCACAATACGCCTCATCAAAGGCGTCATAGTCGCACTCGCCGGTATAGTCCGCCCAGGCCACAAACGCGGCAGCGCGTCCTTCGTCCTGCGCCTGCCGGAATGCCTCGATAAACGCCCACTTAACAGAGGATTCAGAGGCAAACTGAGACGGGATCCCTTCCCAGTCCTGAAACATAAACTCGGGGTCATCCTCGGCGGCATGCAACGCCCGGCAGGCGTCATAAAATTCGTCTTCGTCGTCGAAGTCGGTTAAATCAAACCATTTGCCAAAAATACTGCCGCCGTTGTACTGGTGATATGTGCCCACGTAGACGGCCGGAACGGTTACTGATGAAGTCATTTTTGTCTCCCTGCGGGGCGGTGTAACCGCCCCGGTCGTTAATCAGTCCAGCGCGGCGTAAATAGCACTGCATTCGGGGTGAAAGGTGATGTGATTCCAGAGCTGGGCATCACGCAGCATATAAAGGCGAGTCAGCGCCGGGTTACTGCTGTCATGATGGGCCGCCAGACGGCGATTAATCGCCAGGCTGGTCAGAATAATGCCCGCCGCGTCGGCGCTGACAGTGCGATCAAACCAGTTTTCGCTACTGACCAGATGTACCCGGCCACAATCCGGCATCATGTAGCCGCCCCCCTCCGGCAGGCGAATAAAATGCCAGAAGCCGCCCTCATATTCGGGCATCCATTTTTTGGCCAGAGCGTACACCTGTAATTCCGCGAGCATGAAATCCGTGCCGAACAGGTACGGCATAAAAGACAGGCGGTCGGACTCCTCAACATTCAGGACCGGGCATGTATTCACATACTGCATGGATAAACCTCCGTAATCACATAGACTGCGGCACCGGGTTGTGCCGTGCCGACACGACAGCCCGGCGAAAAGCGGAAGATGCAGGGGCGACACCGGAGGCCGCAGCGCAGATATAGCGCGAAGCTGGTCTGGACGGTTTTCGAGCGAAACCTGAGCGAGAAAACGACGGGAAGAACGGCGAGCATCATAAAAAACCTGCGACCGGGCGAGGATGGCGGCGTCAGCGCACCCTTGCATCTGCAGCGGCCGGGCTAAAGTGAAGGCACGGCACTACCCGTCGCGATGCAGGAGGTTGAATACAGGGTTTCTCTCCCCCGTTTTTCGACCACCGGGAGAAAAGCGGAAGCAGATGTCGCAACGCGACAGACGCAGTAATAAGGCCACGGACCGGAGGGATGGGGCCGGGTGAAGCGGAGCCGGCGGCAACGGCAAGCCGGCGACTGCCTTATCCGGGGATGGCGGCGCCAGCGAACTCCAGCCTCTGCGGCTGCCGGGCTAAAGTGAAGGCACGGCACAGCCAGCACACGGCACGGCGATAACAGAGGGTTGTGTTCACCCAAAAGGCCCGGAAACCGGGCCGGGTGGACGCGGAGCCGGCACGGCGACATCCTTATCGCACCACACCTCCTGTGCCGGCAGGCTGACAAGGGAGGGTCCCCCTCCCCTGACGCTCCGGGCTGTCACTCCTGAGTTCTGCTGGCGCGGGCCTCTCTCACCATTTCCCTTAAAACCCGGCGATCAAACCAGCGCCGGACCGGAGTGTCCGTAAAACGCAGCTGATCAGCGATAACCCCTGCGCTCCTGATAGTTTCCTCCCGCTCGTTAACCAGGGTGAGCAGGACCGGGCAGAATCGCGCATCGCGAATCAGAATGGCATCGAGGACCTGATCCAGCCTGTCGGTTTCGTCTTCGTCCAGGCAGTTATCATGATCATACTCCACGGCCAGCAAGCGCCAGTCACCGATCCGCCTGTCCATCAGACGGGGATTGACGGACGGCGTAAGCGCGGCGGCGATGCGCTTCGTATCCCGGTGGACGATTTCCGATATCTGCGTGAGGGAGGCTTTCAGGAAGGCCAGCAGATCGTCACATTCCGCCGCTGTCAGCCACTCCTGAGCGTAAGGCAGGCGGATAACCTGACAGTCAGCCAGCCGCTCCGGATGCGGATATGCCTGCACCGGAAAGAGATGCAGACGAGCCGGGGTTCCCGCCAGCCGCCGGGCGCTGGCGAGCAACAACGCTGCCCGGCCATACGTCAGCGGCTGACAAAGCTGTTCCGTAAGCGTGAGGATTTCCACGCCACTGAGAGAGCCGCAGGCGGCAAGCCAGCCGGGTACGGTTTCGGGGGCGACGGGCGCCATATCAACAGTGTCGGGCCAGCCAGCCTGGCGCAGCATCCGGTCGCCGTGACGCAGAATAAGCGTGTTAAGGGTTTCTTTTTTCATCATTATCGTCTCTGTCCGGGTTATATCACCCCGCCGCGTGGCGGGGCGATCTGCTGTCAGCTTTTCAGTAATGCCCGCACTTTTGCTGTATCCGCCAGGCGGCGCATTACGCTTTCCGGCACCGGGAGATTGCGATCCCGTGCGGTCCATTCCCTGTCCCACAATGCCTGTTCGGCGGTAATCAGCAGGGTTTCAAGCAGGTCAACCGGCACAGTCACCCTCTGCCCGTTCTCTTTCACCTGGTCTATCAGTGCCATCACCAGGCCGGCTGACACGCCCGACTCAAGCCGTTGTTCTTCCGGTATAGTGTCCATGCGTTCCAGTACTGCCCTTACGTCATGTTCTGAAAAGGAATATTCCATCCCGTCAGCCAGTGCTTCAATATCCGCCGGGGTCCAGATAATCAGGTTCAGCGGGGTTTCTGCGGGATATTGCTCATTCAGCATCCTGCAAAGATCTTCACGGGTTCCGTACATGTTCTCTCCTCAATCCAGAAAGCTTTCATCGAGCATCAGTGCAATATTGAACGCCTCATCCATCAGGACGCTGAGACGTCGCAGACTGATACCGGCAAGCCGTTCCGCCAGTCCGTCGTACCGGTAGTGGTACGTGTCTTCCAGCACTTTCAGGGTGGTTTTCAGGTCGCAAAGATTGTTCGCCAGCCCGGCCATATCGCGGCGCAGGGCTTCGTGTCCGTCGTAATTCATTACGCGGCCTCCGGAAGCCATTCATCGTTCGCCGCCGGGGTATTTACGGCCCGGTGCATGGCGGCCAGTCGTTCGGTTCCGGCCCGGTGGTACTGCGCCAGCATTTCGATGCCGATATAGCGGCGTCCGGCACGGTATGCAGCGACGCAGGTCGAACCGCTTCCGGCAAACGGGTCGAGAACAATCGCGCCCGGAGCGCTGAATGACTCAATCAGCGGCTGTAGCGCCTCCACTGGTTTCTGCGTCGGATGCAGGGTATTACCGGTATACGGGAAGGGCAGCACATCCGGCAGCGGTTTAAGGGGCGGCACGGGGCGGCCTTTGGCAAGGACATAAGCCCCTTCATGGCAGTAGTCCACAAATCCGCGTCGGGCCCTGGCGTTACGACGGTTGGAGGCATAGTTTTTGGTGAACACAAGCTGGCCCACGGCATAGAATCCTGCCGCCTTCCACGCGGCCATAAAGCGGTCCACACGGTTCCAGCCGTAGAAGCTCACCATCAGCGCGTCTTTTTTAAGGACGCGGTACATCTCCAGCGTGGCCGGTTGCAGCCATTCGTCCGTCACATCCCCGGCAATCTGTCTGCCCTGACGGTCCTTAAAACCGACGAGGTAAGGCGGATCGGTCACAATAAGGTCCACGGCACGGTCGGGGAATCCGCGCATCACATCAATACAGTTCCCGAGAATGAATCTGGACATGGCAGCACTCCTGTAGTCTGAGGGGGCAGGAGGCATCACCGCGATACCGTTCCCTGCCGCACGCTGCCTGTTCATCGCGTCCGGTCACGGGTCAGGCCGACCGTGGAATACCGCAGCCGTCCGTCTTTTGGACGGCAAGGATATGCCGCGAAAGCGGCTTGAAGGGCGTTCCTTAAAAGGGCGAGGGACTGGCGTACACTCTCAACGACGCCGGGCCGGAGCGGAAAAACCGCCCGTCCCGTACCAGACCGGACGCGAGACACTGGCAGCGGGCGGCAGGCTGGCGTTAACTCCAGGCGAACGGGGAATTACCGGCATACCTGTCCACAAATCCGGGGCTTAAAATTGTGGATAACCTGAAGGCAAACGACGGAGAAGCGCGGGAGAACAGACGCCACCACGTCTGTTCTTTTTTTGAACAACCGGAAAGTTTGTATCAGCGGTTCAGGGATTTATCCCCGGCCAGGGACAGGCCAATATAGACGCCCGCCCCCCAGATGACCTGCGACAAAATGAAAACCCACTGCGGAACGTCGAAAACCAGAAGCGGAAGCAGACATACCGTCACAATGCCAATCAGCCGGCTGCCAAATTTTCTTCGCACCGGTTCACTGCTGTCGACGGGAATGCGGGCGAGACGGAGAACATTTCTGAATCCTGGTGACATGAGAACCGCCCTGGGATGCCAGTCATTTGAAATCGGTGTAGTAGTGGATGTGATTCGTACTGTTAGTCGCCGAATGCACGCCGCATATTTTTCTTTATTTCCCGGGTATCCGACCCGGACACCGGCGCGGCAGATGCTGCCGGCGTATCCGGTACTGCAGCTGCAGCCCTGTTCACGTCAGCGGTGCCGGCCATCTGCTGAACCAGTGCCTGCAGCTCACTGACCGAGGTGGGCGGTACCGGCATACTGGCCAGCAGGCGCGGCAGTTCAGGCGCCGTCGTGTGGAGGGCAAGACCGGTGATAATCAGGTTTCTCAGCAGATCCCCACGCAGACGGGATGACGCTTCCGTCAGCACACTTTCCACCCGTTCCCCACTCCGGCCATTCTGAAGCGTCAGGGTGTAACGCCGGCGCTGGTATTCCGTCTCCGGTGACACGGGCAGAGCAGCCCCACCATTTTCGGGCTCATCCGGAAGGCCGGTGAGTGAGGACCAGGTTCCGGAGACCAGGGCCATCACGGCGCAAAGGCGGACAGCGCTTAGCTGCCCGGCAAAGAACACCGGGATCAGCGCCGGTAAACGGGCATCCACCTGGTATACCACCGCCCCGGCGGTGGCGGCGGTACGGATGAACTCACCGCGCAGGGGCTGTGAGATGGTGCTGATGGTTGCCATCGCCGCGATGTCGGTGCGATCGTCGCTGTGCAGATAGAAAGAATACTGGCCGTCCGGCACGTTTAGTCCTCTTTATTGTAAAGGGCAATCTCCCTGGCCAGCGCCATCTGCGGATCGCCTATAACCTCGATACGGTCATGAGCCAGAGGCCAGGCCTGACGGATAGCTTCTTCTATGAGGGAAGCCCCTCCCCCGACCAGGAATACCCGGTTAACGTTCCTGAAGGCCGTCAGCTCACTGGTGACACGCGCCCCCAGGGAAGTGATTGCCTCTGTTATTTTGTTCCGAACCTCGTCAATTTTACCGGCATCGTTGATCACACGCTGCAGATACTGACGATCATTGCGGTTGCGGATGACAGTGTCAGCGATGAGGGCGCTGGTTTCGCTGTCTGCCGCACGCAGCGCGCCTGCAGCTGCGCGGGTGACCTGTGACACACCGACAGACGGATTACCGTGCACCGCACTGATATCATCAAACTGGCCGACAATCACACCGGCATCGAGCGTGGTACCACCGAGATCGATAATCAGGGTGGTCTCAGCGGGGCCGGGTTTCAGCTCCGCGAGACGGGAGAACGCCGCCGGTAGTGATTCCGGCATCACCTTCACGTCCGTTACGGTAAATGCCCTGCCCTTATTCAGAACCAGCTCACGCATCAGGTTTTCCCGTTTGCGTCGTATGTTCTCCTCGTTCCGCTGGCAGTCCCCGTCGTAATACTCACTCAGGGGCAGCGTCACGGTCAGGCTCACCGGCTGCGGCTCCAGTCCGCTGTTCAGCAGCGCATGATGCACGGCCAGCAGGTTGAGATCACCGTACTGATATTCCACGTTTGTTGTCGGGATGGCATCCCGACTGACGCTGTCCCAGGTGTATTTCAGCGTCCCCACCTGATAGTTGAACGTTGCCGCACTGAATTCCGCCACTTTCCAGCCATGCCGGAAGGAGTTCGCAGAAACCCGGGTCTGAAGCTCATCGCCTTCAAACCATGCCAGCTTAACATTAGTTGAACCATCATCGCAGTAAATATTCATCAATATGCTCCGTTAGTTACACTCAATTTGATACCAATTATAAGAGCAAAATGAAAAAAACAAAGTAATATTTCTCAATATGAGCAATATAAAAATATCAAAATGATTAATATAAGCATTTTGAACACCTTTATTTACTCAAAATGTTCTTAAGGCATGCGATCTGGATTATCGTCACGCTGTTAAATATGTCGCGGTAGGGATACCCGTTACCGGATACCCCCCGCACAGATCCCGGCGTGCGCGATTTACGCACCGGGCTCCTGCCTCGGGTGTCTGGCGGTGAACCGCTCCACAGGCCATGGATGAAGAACCCGAACCCTTGGTAGCCATGCGGCTGCCAGTTTGTTTGCTTTCGTCCAGGTCGTATCATCCTTCTGGCTCCTGCGCCTGAGCGCCCGGCGCCAGAGGTTTGTTACGTGTGTCCTGAACTTCTGCATGGTGGGGAAGTTGCCCGGTACCGAGTGATAGTTCAGGTATCCCTGAACCACTCTCCTGAGCCATTTTCCCTGTTCGGGGATTGAGTAATGCCAGCGCCTTCGCAGACCGTCTTTGATGGCTTTCAGAGTTGCCGTCATCCGATCCCGGCGGGTCTTTCGTATCAGCATGAACCTGCCGTTGCGATCTTTCCCGCTGATGTGCGTGAACCCGAGGAAGTTGAACGTTTCTGGTTTGCCTTTTCCCCTGATGGCACGGTTTTCGGCAGCGAAGCGGCCGAACTCCATCAGACGGGTTTTCTCCGGGTGAACCGTGAGTCCGAACTCCCTCAGTCTGCGCTGCATGGCTATACGGAAGCGCCGGGCATCGTATCGTTTGTCGAACCCGATGACGATGTCATCGGCGTATCTGACCATTACCACATTGCCTGTGGCATAGCGACGTCGCCACTGATGCGCCCACAGATCGAAGACGTAGTGGAGGTATATGTTTGCCAGCAGCGGTGAGATGACCGCACCCTGTGGGGTGCCTTCCTCCGTTGCTCGCCATTGACCCTCCTCCGACGTCCCGGCTGTGAGCCACTTACGTATGAGCCTGATTACCCTCCGGTCGCCGATCCGATGCTCTGTGAACCTGATCAGCCATTCGTGGCTCACCCTGTCGAAGAACTGACTGATGTCGGCATCCAGTACCCAGTTTACGTTAGTGCGTACCAGCCCTGTGGCCAGTGCGTCCAGTGCATCGTGCTGGCTTCGCCCGGGTCTGAACCCGTATGAGAACCCCATAAAGTCGTTTTCATAGACTGCGTTCAGGATTTTCACCAGCGCATACTGGACGATCTTGTCCTCCAGCGAGGCGATGCCGAGCGGGCGTTGTTTTCCATCCGCTTTTGGGATGTAGTGACGCCTGCCGGGCTGCGCCCTGTAGCTGCCCTGATGTAGCCTCCGGTGCAGATCTGTTATGTTGTTCTTCATGTTTCCGGCGTAGTCCATCCACCTGATGCCATCCACTCCGGCGGCCGCTTTCCTGCTCAGGGAGAGGAATGCGGCTTCCAGTGCTTCGACTGTCAGCAGGTGGAACAATGCTGTAAACCGTTCTTTCTTCCGCTGCTTCGCAGCTTCCCGCACGCGTGACAGCCTCTGTGACATGCTTTCCCGGCTCTGTGTCCGGCGCATGTGTGGCTGTTCCGCGTTCCCCTTGGCCCCGCTCCTTCGCTCCACTGACTCCGCTCCTTTCGGGTTGTTCGCCTGCTTCGCCGCTACTATGAGCGAGTCCGACTTCTCCTCTCCGTACATCACCGGCTATGACTCCTCGTCTTCCCGGTGCGGGCCATCTCCGACACTGGCAGATGGTCAGAGGGGAGATCTCCCGGTTCCCGCGTAGAGATCGTATTGACATGCCAGGGTCTCAGACCCCGCCGGGTCCATGTGGCACTCGCAGTATCGCACCCTATGATGTTGCCTTCCGTTAACAGTACAACGTCGGCACCCGGTAATTTAATATACATTTCGTGGCTCAATGGCTGGCCTGTCAACACCCCTGTCAACGCTTCGCCCCATACCTCGCGGTATGCAACGCATGACTCGGGGACCTTGTGGATTGCTGGTCCTTCAATGGTCGGGGACTTTCACCCCTTGATCTCTACCGGTCTCCCGGCGCACACTGTATGCATAACCAGTAAAAATTAGAGTGTCAGGAGGAAAGATGAAACTACAACTTTTCAGCACCGGGAAAGAACTCCCGCCACAGGCCCATCCATTGTTTGCCGATCTGGCCAGCTGCGGTTTTCCCAGCCCTGCTGCTGACTATGTCGAGTCCGATCTGGATCTCCATGATTACTGCATACGGCATCCGAGCGCGACGTACTACCTGCGTGCCAGCGGAGACAGCATGGCCGACGGCAGTCTGTACAATGGCGATCTGCTGGTTGTGGACAGTGCTGAAAAGCCGCGGCACGGCGATATCGTTGTCGCCAGCGTACAGGGGGAGTTTACGGTGAAACGGCTTCTGCTGACGCCGCGACTGACGCTGCAGCCCATGAATGCCTCCTGGTCGCCGATTTATCCTGATCCCGACGAGCTGGATATCTTTGGCGTTGTCACGCATATCATCCACCGCCCGAGGGAGATGTACTGATGTTTGCCCTGGCCGATGTGAACAGCTTCTATGCCAGCTGTGAACGTGTTTTCCGCCCGGATTTGAAAGGAAAGCCGATAGTCGTCCTGAGCAACAACGACGGGAACGTAATCGCTCGCAGTGCCGAGGCGAAGCCCTGGATCAAAATGGGAACTCCGTGGTTTCAGATAAAAAACGAAAGGTACCCGGAAAAAATATATGCGTTTTCAAGTAATTATGAACTTTACGCCTCGATGTCGGCGCGCGTGATGAACTGCCTGGAGGAACTGGCCCCCAGGGTGGAACAGTATTCCATTGATGAGATGTTCCTCGACCTGACCGGCGTGGAGCACTGTATGGGGCTTGAGGACTTCGGCCGGCAGCTGCGTCAGCACGTGTATGACTGTACCCGCCTGACCATTGGCGTGGGCGCCGGACCAACGAAAACCCTCGCAAAATCAGCCCAGTGGGCCTCAAAAGAGTGGAAACAGTTTCGTGGCGTACTCGCGCTGACCAGGGGAAATCCGCAAAGGACGCGGAAACTGCTTTCACTGCAGCCGGTTGAAGAAATCTGGGGGGTGGGTAACCGTATTGCACGCAAGCTAAATGTGCTGGGCATAAAAACCGCGCTCGATCTGGCTCTGACGAACCCGGCCTTCATCCGCAAAAATTTTTCTGTGGTCCTTGAGCGAACGGTACGGGAACTGAACGGGGAAAGCTGCCTTTCGCTTGAGGAAGCCCCTCCGACGAAACAGCAAATTGTCTGCAGCCGCAGTTTTGGCGTGAAGATCACGGAGTACGAGTCACTCCGTCAGGCTATCTGTCAGCACGCAGAGCGGGCCTCTGAAAAACTGCGTAAAGAGCACCAGTATTGCCGGCATATTTCCGTTTTCATCAAAACGTCTCCGTTCGCCATTAAAGAGCCTTACTACGGCAACGTGGCTACGGAAAAACTGCTTACACCCACTCAGGACACCAGGGACATCATTGCAGCCGCCACAATGGCTCTGGAGCGTATCTGGAGGGATGGGCACCGGTATGCCAAAGCCGGAGTTATGCTGAATGACTTCACCGGCTCCGGCGTTTCGCAGCTGCAGCTGTTTGACGAACGCCCGCCACGCCCTCACAGTGCTGAGCTGATGAGGGTTCTGGACGGGATCAACAACTCAGGGCTGGGTAAAGTATGGTTTGCGGGGCGGGGTATGGCCTCGGAATGGCAGATGAAACGGGAGATGCTTTCTCCTGCTTATACGACACGATGGTCAGATATTCCTGCAGCGAAACTGGCGTGAAACTATGGCGATTTCACCTTGAAATTCTCAGCCTAAACTGCCTAATTACAATAAGTTAGATGTGAAATCGCCATGGCGAAATTATTGACTCAAATTTCTGTCAAGGACCTCGTTGATAGCCTTGTCCAGTTCATCCTGAATCACTTTTGACATACGGCTAAACTCATAAGTCAGCGTGCGCCCTTTCACACGCTTACGCGCGAACTTGTCCTTTTCTTCAAAAGACCAGAGTGGGGAAACCACTGACTTTTCCTTGGGAGATGGATCGATTAATGCCTGAGATGCCTGAGAAATCAGCTTCAGAATACTGGCTTTCTGTTCGTCTTCTGGTCGCTCGCCATCATTCAAAATTGCATCGAGCTGAGCTGATACAGCCTGAATGAGTTCTTCAGGAGTTAATCCCTTTTCACTAAGTTTTTCATTAACTTCTAAAAGAAGTTTATAGTCACTAAACGATAGCTCCGACTGAACCGGGAACAGAGAAATTAAGTCTTGCGGTACGGCCGCCGCCTGCAGCGCCCTGGTAACTTTAGCCTGAGATAACCCCTCCAGTTCAGCAATTTCCTTTTGATTAAATCCGGACTCTTTAAGAGCGATCAATCTCAGCCCAATCTCCCGAAGATTATGTTCTTTAGCTGTCTGGATATCTTTAGCCAGTTGGCGAGCTTCATCAGCTGATAAATGTTCTTCGGTAACCATTACATCAAGGCCTGTACGGACAAAAATTGCTGAGGCTCGCCGTCTTGAACCATCCAGTATCTCAATCCTTTCACTTTGCTTAATACCAATACAGGGAAAGAACTGCTGAAACTTAATCGTCTGGATAATGGATTTCAGGGACTCCCTGGTCAGTGCAAGTTGATCTCTTCCGTTGTTTTCCTGGTTAACGAATGTCTTACTTTCAACTTCAGATGCAGGCACCCGAACAAACCTGAACGTTACCTTCCTGCCGGTTTTTAAGGTAAATACCTGGCTTCTACCGGTGTCCGTCATTTCCGCTATTGACGCCTGGGTATTTAACTGTCTGCCGATGGTTTTTCTTTTCTCATTCGACATCACATACCTCCGTTAGTACGAATGAACTCGATGCGATCAAAGACTGCCTTCGCAAAGTCTTCCGCTGCTGATTTTGCGCTTTTTAGTGCCTCTGTACTTCCATCATAGGTTGCTGGATTTGCTGAAATAACTGTGTCAAAAGTCTCCCCACAGCGTTCGAAACCATCCAGTCTCGGCAGAACCATGTCTAGCATATCGGCACCGAAAACCTCTTTGGCCTGACTATGGCAAATTTTGTGATCAGACTTGTTCAGGATCTTGGACATGAAGCCGACATTACCGATGAGATTGCAGGTGTGCCCATCCATTTCAATGGAATCTATGAGGGCAGGGAGGCTGGCCACAAACTTTAGGGAAGAATGAAAATCAACCGTCGCCGGTGGAAGAGGGGTCAACATCAGGTCTGCCGCTCCAATGCAGTTTTTCAGGAACGCATCAAGGTGAGGACCACTATCAAGGAAAATAAAGTCGTAGTCATGCTGGAGCTTGTCGATAATGTTCTCTTTAAGCACCGCATGAATATTTTTCCCTGGCAGATGTTCTTCACACAATCCCTTCCAGCCTTCAGCAAGGAATGCATCGTCAATGGAAGCGGGGATTACATCAACACCAGGGATAATAGACGGTACTATAAAATCGGAAAGTAATTCTTCTCGAGACACGTTCTGGAGCATGGCCTGAGCAGCCGTATTTTCAACCAAGCCCACTGAATTCTCATGGCTCAGGAACATTGTCAGAGATGCCTGCGGATCGAAATCGATGGCCAGAATACGCAGGTCTTCGAACAGAAGCTGAGGATGAGCTCGAAAAGCATGTGATAATGAAGCGGTAGAAACTGTCTTGGAACCACCACCTTTAAGATTACATACAAAAATCGTAAAGGCTTTATCGAAGCGATCCCTGTACTTCGGTACTTTACGATGGTTATACAGATCGATGACATTCTGAATCGTCATCGCGTATTTCATCGTATTACCAGAAGGTTTCTTTTTAAAAATGTAGCCACCGGCTTCCATTTCGGCCACAGCATACTCAACACTGCCTTTACTGAGCTTAGGCAGCTTATACAGAGCGGCTTTGCTGTATTCCTGATAGAACTCGGTAAGCTTCAATTCCTCTTTTTGCTGGCGGATACTTTCGCTCAAAGATGTCAGAAGCTTACCTGCACGTGTAGCGACTTTCCGTAACTGCTCAATATTGTCCATTTATCACCTCATGACGTTTTTTGTCATTTTGAACAAAAAGAGTCATGTTGCAAGCAAAAATTCATATTGTTTTGATTTCGCTCTCAACAGGAGAGGGGGGAAGCTCGACGGGCGTGCTACTAAATCACACTGCAGCAACACGCAGACGCACTTTTGACCATCAACAACAACTCATACAAAAGGGCTTTGAGAAAGGTATCCAACTTGCAAGACAGGAGGGTCATTCAGAAGGATTCTGATTTTAGTTACGACCAGTGCAATGCTGAGCCTTATGTATCAGCGCTCGCCGCAGCCATGTAACCGAGCGTAGCGAGCGAACTGGCGAGGAAGCGAAGAGGAACCGTTCCGGCAGATAGCTCTTACGCTCAGCACAAGAAGAGTTTTCCATCCTCTGTGGGAAACAGGTCAACTTTATGGACGCTCCGGACTATGGGAAACAGGTCAACTTCGCGGACGGTCCGGACTATGGGAAACAGGTCAACTTCACGGGCGGCCGGGAGTGTGGGGAACAGGTCAACTTCGCGGACGGCCCGGACTATGGGAAACAGGTCAACTTCGCGGGCGGCCGGGACTGTGGGAAACAGGTCAACTTTACGGACGGCCCGGACTATGGCAAACAGGTCAACTCCGCGGACGGCGCGGACTGTGGGAAACAGGTCAACTCCGCGGACGGCCCGGACTATGGGGAACAGGTCAACTTTGCAGACGGCCGGGACTATGGGAAACGGGTCAACTTTGCAGACGGCCCGGACTATGGGAACAGGTCAACTCCGCGGACGGCCCGGACTATGGGAAACAGGTCAACTCCGCGGGCGGTCCGGACTATGGGAAACAGGTCAACTCCGCGGACGGCCCGGACTATGGGAAACAGGTCAACTCCGCGGACGGCCCGGACTATGGGAAAAAGGTCAACTTTGCAGACGGCCCGGACTATGGGAAACAGGCCAACTTTGCAGACGGCCGGGACTGTGGGAAACAGGTCAACTACGCAGACAGCCGGGATTGTGGGAAACAGGTCAAGTTAGGCAAGCACTATGGGAAATACAGCAAGTTTAGTTCCCCCCATATGTCAGCAACAAACTAAGGGGGGAGGGAAAATAAATTACAGACTATTGTTTTTTATCAAGAAAATTAAACAGCAAGCGACCATCTTCTTCAGTGGTATATGTTACCTTTAATGGCGTCTTCTCATTAATTTTCTTCAGAGCAGGTTCCAGGAAGGTACGCTTCATTTCAGCAATATTGTTTTTCTGCGAGGCAGGGAGCATAAACCTTTCACATAACCAGTCATGTGTGGTGATCCAGACACCAGTGCTCCGGAACTGACACAGGCTTTCATAAAGCCGGATGACACGAACACTATTAAGCTGGCCACAGTCATAGAGAGAATAGGTAGTGAACTGGGAGGTTAAGCCGACAAGGAATGGCATGACCTTGTAGTTAAATTCAATCTGCCAGGAACCCCGGCCTCGCTTCATTCCTGCTTCAGCCAGCCACGGACGCTTAACTTCTTCAAACTCACCTTCTTTTGGATAAAAGGTAACCGTTGATTCGCCCAGAGCATTTACCCCAGCCTTCACATCACGACTGGCGACAGACGTAGCGACATTGAAGTATTTGACGTAATCGGAAACGCTGATTTTGAAGAGCGGCAATACGTCAGAGTCATCTTCCTGGCTGTCGTTAAAATAGGCCTGCATGAGGCATAACCACAGCACACGTTTTGCCTGAAGAGGCAGGTAATATGCTGCTTCAGTCAATTCGTTAGATTGCTTTATACTGGCGCGTTTTTTAAACGTTTTAGTAGCTGGCAAGAGTGCTTGAGTATCCAT
>NC_016839.1:0-105974 GCF_000240185.1 Klebsiella pneumoniae subsp. pneumoniae HS11286
TATGTGGGAACGCTGCACGAAAGCTCTGTTTTGTAAGGATTTTGTGGAAAAAAGAGGGGTTCCGTGTGGATAACAGTGGATAAGATCCAAGGGTATGTGGGGACGTTGCACGGCAACCTATGGGAACGCTGCACGGCAACCTATGGGTTTGTTGCACGGAATAAATATGAAAACACCAGTAATATCAATGTGTTGAGTGGTGATTTAGAACGCCTAACCTGTCTTTAACCGTTTTTAATCCTTTATACAAAGATCTAAAGATCTTTATATTTATCCTTTTGATCACTGAACAAAAAATAATCAACACTGTTTTTTTAGAAAAAAGTCTCGTATGCAAGGCCGAACAGGACGAGTATCACCAACAAGATAAGCATCGACAGCACAAAGTAACCAGACTCGTACATCACAGCTTTGATCACAGAAACGACGCTGATCGATCTTCCAGAGATCCTCCCGATGATCCACTGAAACGCAACGAACGAACCAAGCCCACAGATCAGAACCACCGCTACGGAGACAAGTGCATGTTCCCTCAGGACAGACTCACTCAGGAAACCATACTGCATCCCCATCAATACAAGCCTGCCAATGCCAAAACCCAGGCCCAATGCAACAGCTCCACGAACCAGCACGACCTTCAACGACTGGAGCCATGTCAGCTCAAGATCCATCCCCTTACGGGAAGACCGACGCACCAGCACCGTAGATATGCCCAACCCCAAAAACACCAAAAAAACAAAATCCAACATTGCCACCTCTGCACAAATCAATCAGAACCACAGGCCTCTCGGCCAAATGCGCCACCAGGGAGAACCCACTTCTGCCCCTCCGGCACAAAAATCGGGAGCGTGTAATCTTCTCTGGATACCTGCTCCAATGCCTCAACATCACTAATCTGTATCGGCGCAACAGCAGAACCTAAATCTATTACGTCGATTTTTTTTCTTGATACCGTCACACCAAAGGTTTGTTCATACTGAGCAATTTTCCCAGCTCGTTCAGGCCAGTAGTGACGGATCGTGGACCAGATACGCTGTGAGTTGTAGATGCAGGTCATACACGACGACCGGCTCCAGCCAAGGCGATAAGGGACTGGGGCCAGGATGCGGTGACGCTCGATTACTTCCCATACCTCCTCCTCAGTCCAATGAAGAACGGGCCTCCAGGCATCAACTAACCGTGCAGTCTTCCCATATCTTCTGTCACAGGCATGAGCCTCAAGCTGGTTGTACTTGGATCTGTTTGCACTTTCCTCCCGGCGCTCACCAGTGATGAAAAGGATCTTCTTCCCCTTGAAGCGCTCCTGGTTATTAAGAGCTCTGCGGCCAACATCGATCTTCAAGGCTGATGAGCACCACCTTGTTTGGAGTGATGGCGATTGCTGAGGGAAACGAAGGCGCGTACCAGGCTTAGAGCGCTTATGGTCTCTAGGCAGCACCAGAAGCCCCTCAGGCGTCTCTACACGATGGGGGTGGCTATAGGCATTGTCTTTGAGCATTTTGCCCTCAAAGCCGCCCTCAAGCCACGAGAAGTACATTGGGATACCCAGTTCTTCCCCGAGCTGACGACAGTAATCACGCATGAAGGCCCAATCCATCAACGAACTGCCTTCCTGACCATCAACATCATGGTGCCAGAACTCCACCTTTGACTTATCAACACCCATGTCCACCAGCCGCAAGTACGCAGCAATCGAGTCTTTGCCTCCAGACAGGCAAACAATGATGTGATCGTACAAACTCAGGTCCACATCCGGAGCGGAGAAGTACGTTGTTCTATCGTCACAACGCTGACTGGAAGATATGCCGGTAAGAACCGACTCCAGTGATGGCAACACCACCTGGTCATCGAACAAATCTCCTTGGTTTTCTCGTCTCAACATAAGTCGCTCTTTTTTCTTTACTGGGTTGTTTTTATGATTTACAGTATTATAAAATGATACTGTGAAAAGTAAAGTTTTCAGAACGACTAATCACTCAGGAGAACTTGATAAGCACCAGAAAGCAATCTAAAGGTGGTTTTTCGGTGAGGTTAGTTCAGGGGCAACCTGCCGCTGCTGATTGGAAATCATCAAGAAGTGGCTTTTTGGTGGGGTTACGGTTTGAAGGGGTGAGTATGTGGGAACGTTGCACGGTTAAAGGGGGCCGCACATGAAAACGATAAAGCGGTTCATCGTATGGGTGAATTACGGTCTTGAGGGTTGGAGCATTTTCGGATCGAGCGATGACTGGGATGAAGCGGTATCCATCCGTTCGGAAGCGATAGACGAATGCAATATTGACGAGGAAGACATCATCTTGGCAGAAAACAAAAACGAGCTGGTGGTAAAACCTGCGGCCAAGCAAATGACGGAGTGGCACCGGGAACTGGAAGCCGTCCTTATGACCTTGGATGACTGCCAGATGGAATGTGACGGTATGACATGGGCAGTAAGCCACCTACTCAATGAAGCGGGTGTACCTCATGACTGCATGTATGGCTTTGTGCGAAACGAACAGACCAAGGACATCGTGACACCGCATTTCTGGGTTGTCCTGGATGATGGGTGGCTGGTGGATCTGAGGCTACGCATGTGGCTGGGCGATCACGACAACATTCCTCACGGGGTATTCCATCCCGATAACGAGCCAGGACTTTTCTACAAGGGAGACCCGGTTCAAAACCATAAAGGGATGAGACTGGGCAAAGCCGTCCTGGACATCATGACCGACGGAAAACTTTCACATGTGAAAGTTCCTGAACGACAAGACGGAGAGTAATAGCGTGGAATTTGATTACGACAAGTCAGTATCAAACGCACATCTTGAGGCCGCAGGCTGGGGTATGGATGCCTTTAACCACTCCAACCCATTTGAGAGTCATGTCATCTATGTGCGTGACTACCGCAACGATCACATCCGCCTGTTCACCATCAAGCAGGCTGACTTCGACACGATAAAGCTGCCGCTTCACCTTACCTCCGACATGCTGGCTTCGGTGATCGCTGAGTTCGTATCGAAGGCAGCAAAAGGGAAGTTGAATACGAAGGAGTCCGACACGCTGGCTCCTGCCTTGGTTGGCTATGCCAAATCAACAGAAACCTACCGGAGCTGGCGGAGAGTTTCTGGAGCAACAGAGCGATTGCATATGGTCATCAATATCTATGCGGGTTCTGAATTGCTGAGACCTTTCATCGCTCGGGCTCCTGAGACCGTCCTGACGACCCAAGAGCTACTGGTCTTCTCATCACAGGTTAAGAGCATGGATGTATCCAATCATCCAGAGTGGTTTAGGGGCCGGAGGTAGTCATGAAGCCAGTTCTCTGGATATTCGTCCTGATCATCGCCCCTTTCGTCATTGCGAAAGTGGACCAATGGCGCAAACGCGGCATTGGAGACACCTGGGCGTGGTGGAAATCAGAGAACATGCCTTATGAGCTGCGCTCGGCCACTCTGTTTTTGTCCGAACAGGACATATCAACCACACAGCCGGTGCCCATGCACGGCAGGGTTGATCAGGTGTACCAAACCAAGAATGGGGTTCTCATTCCCTTGGACACCAAGCTGCGCCAGGTAAACCACATCTATGAGTCGGACATTATCCAGCTCTCGGTTTACCGGGTAATTCTGTCACACAAGTACAAGGCACCCGTTGCCAAGTACGGCTATGTCCGAACCGTTGTTGAGACAGCGGACGGGGATAGAGTCCGTTACATCAAGACAAACCTTCTCAGCGAAAAAGAAGTGGTCAAGCTGTGGCACCGCTATCAATCCATCCGTTCTGGTCAGGTAAAAACCTCCTGTTCCTGTGGCGGAAAGTTTCACATGTGAAAGTTCTGGATTGAATCAGGGTTGCCCGAATTGGGCAGCTAGGCGGGGTTGCATTTTTGAAAAGTCCTGTACGCTGGTTGGTATAGGAGGTGAATAGTGGCCCAGCTTAAACATAACCGCTTCGTCATGTTGGGGTCCTTGGTAGCGACGGTCGTAGCTGCCGCCAATGGCTTGAGTTTTCTCACCCTTATGGCTGGTGGAATGACCCTTCTCCAGTTCATGGCTTGGAAGCAACAAGATGCTGTCCGGAGCCGGTTTAAAGCTGCGAAGGATGCGTTTGAAGCGTTGAACGTCATTGCGTTCGACAAGCACTGGGTAGGTTCAACCGCGACGGTCGCCAAAGTGTCGAACATGATCACTCCGCCCGAACGACTGGATAAGCCCTGGGCGGTGCAAGTTCTGGCCGTGACCAAAGGTGGGACGTGGTTCGCGGTGGATCTGCAAGTGACCGGCACTGACAAGGTTCAGATGCTTAGCCTCCACCAGCTTAGTGAAAAGGCGGCAAAGACCATGCTGGCCTTCGACCTCGAAGTGTATGAGAAATTTTTCGGAAAACCTGATGTTGCATGAGGACAATGTGATGGAAAAAGTCAAAAGCGTAGATGCCGTGGAGTTCACGGCAGCAGATAAGAAGGCGATGACCCATGCGGCATACGCCCAGTGTTTCTTCATTCTGGCCCAAGTGATGGCATTCCCTTCCCTGGGGGTGGCTGGCGCTATGGTTGCTGCTCTGTGCGGCATGATGCCGTGGTTGACCAAGTTCGCCAAAGAGGCTCCATCGAAAGCCTTTGGCATGGTGATGGCTTCACTCTGCCTTGCTCCTGTGTACGGGAAACTCTGTGAGCTGGTGGTCCACGCGATTCAGGGAGCTTGAGCTTATGGGGGTAGTACGAGTTCCCTACCTCTTGGCTGAGCTGAAAGAACGCGGATGTGCTGATGAATCTGCTCTGGCGCAGGTTATGCAGCCTGGATGCCGAATTGGAGAGGAAGACCTGCGGAAGTTGGCCGCAAATTTAGGGCTTGAAGTGTCCGAGCTGGCACCAGCGCCAGAGAACGCGGCCAACACCCGGTTCAAAGCAAAGCTGAGAGGAGGTTTGGCCTCCTTTCTTTTTGAGTACGACGGCTGTTTCCGACATGCAGAAGGCTCCAGCCATGCAGAAATGTTGGGTATCGAGCAAGAAGACGACATAGGTCTTCCGAGTCGAGCTGCTGACGCCATGCTCCTGGAGAAGACGCTTTACCAGGTAATCGCTCGGGCTAAGTACATGCTCGGCAAAATCGACAGCAAGTTTGTCAGGTCAGAACAAGCAATCGAGTTCCGTGAGCAACTTGCTCCTGGGATCTTCAAACCAGGTTACAGAGGTTTCCGATTCAAGGAGGCTGCCGCTGGTGATTTGCCTACTGTCATGATTGACGGTCGGAAGTTCAACTGCGTTGCCAGCATAGCCAGAGCACATGGACTTGATCCGGTAACGGTGCGTAGGCGCATTGCGGACACCGGGAAGGCCGCAGACAAACTCTCCAATGATGAGTGGAAGCTCATCCTCGCCAAGAAAAAAGGTAAAGGGAAACCCTTCACCTATCTGGACAGGACCTACAGCAACATTGCTCAGTTCTGTCGTGAGCATCAGCTCAACACCAACCTTGTTTACCAGAAAGTCAAAGACCGGGCTGATAGCGCTGATGAAGAGTTCTGGGGACTGATAATCGAAACATGCAAAAGGAAAAACTAATGGCAGAAAACAAAGAGATCCCCTGGGAGAAAGAACTCATTGAGAAGTACATGTTCACCCTGCATAAAGAGCAGGTGAAAGACCGGCGCTGGCGGACCATGTTGCGTGTGCTTCGCGCATCTGGTTTCGTGCTTCTCATGATCGGCTTCATCATTTTGGCATCTAATCCGGGTGGGATGCCGTGGCAAAGCGCCAAGGCAGGAGCCCCTCACACCGCGTATATCAACATCCGTGGTGAAATTGCTGCTGGCACTCTGGCCGATGCTGATCACCTTATCCCGTCCATCCAAGCTGCATTCGACAACCCGAACTCACAAGCTATCGTGCTTCGCATAAACAGCCCTGGCGGTAGCCCGGTTCAAGCAGGACGGATTTATGACGAAGTGAAGGCGCAGCGAGCCCTTCATCCGGAGAAAAAGGTCTACGCCATCATTGATGACATCGGTGCCTCTGGCGGTTACTACATCGCCTCTGCTGCGGATGAAATCTATGCTGACCGCGCCAGCCTTGTCGGTTCTATCGGCGTCATCAGCTCGGGGTTTGGATTCACCGGCTTGATGGACAAGCTCGGCATCGAGCGCCGGGCTATCACTTCCGGAGAGCACAAAGCGCTTCTCGACCCATTCTCCCCTCTTACCTCTGACATGAAGAAATTCTGGGAGGGCGTTCTATCGAAAACCCACCAGCAGTTCATCGAACGAGTGAAGGCTGGGCGGGGTGATCGACTGAAAGACGACCCAGAGGTGTTTTCTGGATTGCTCTGGAACGGGGAGCAGGCCAAAGACATTGGGCTGATTGATGGCCTGGGTAGTTTGAACTCCGTGGCGCGAGACGTCATCCACCAGAGCAACTTGGTGGACTACACACCAACCGAAGACATCATCCGGCGACTGACCCAACGAGCGAAGCTCGAAGCCAGTTCCTTCGTGCAAGAACTCAGCGCTGTGAAAGTTTACTGATAGGAGCAGTTTGATATGACAGAACAAAGTACCAAATCACTACGTCTCGGGGTTGTTGCCGCCATTCTTTTGGGGCTCGTAGGAACCGGGTTCGGGATCTACCAGTTCGTGAAAGAGAAGGATCTGGCGCAAGAGATCGCCAACGTGAAGTCTACGGTCAACCAGGTGAAGGATGCCGAAGGCGTCACCTTCAAAAGCAAGGCAGAGTTTGAAGCTGCTGTGGCCGAAAGCATCAACAAGTTTGTCGCGCAGAAACAACAAGCCGACATCGATCAGAAGTATGCCCAGTTCGAGGCAGCACCTGAGAAGGTCGAAGAAGGCAAACACATCTACGGGGACCTTGGTGCTCGGTTCACGCTGGTGGAGTTCTCCGATATGGAGTGCCCATTCTGCAAGCGATTCCACGACACACCCAAACAAATTGTGGATGCCAGCAAAGGCAATGTGAATTGGCAGTGGAAGCACATGCCTCTCGATTTCCATAACCCGGCAGCTCACAAGGAAGCTCTGGCCGCTGAATGTATTGCTGAGCAGAAGGGCAACCGTGGCTTCTGGGTCTTCGTTAACGACATTTTCCACCATACCCAGGGGAATGGTGGCGGTGTTGCTGACCTGGCCTCTGTTGTCACTGGTGTTGGTGCTGATCTGGATGCGTTCCGGGAGTGCCTCGGCTCAGGAAAGTACGAAGACAAGGTTGAAGCTGACATCCAGAAAGCCAAGAGCTATGGCGTCAACGGGACACCAGCCACTTTTGTAGTGGACAACCATACCGGCAAGAGCCAGCTTCTCGGCGGCGCTCAACCGGCGCAAGCCATCATGGCCGTGATGCGAAAAATGATGATTGAGTCGCAACAAGACGACTCCGCGAACCAATAAAAACTTTCACATGTGAAAGTGGAGTGAGAACTGATGATCAAGATTACAACTAAATTGGGATGCCTTCTGGCGGGGCTGCTTGTCCTGTCGGCTTGCTCAAGCGTCCCTCAGCCAAACAACGAATACGCGAAGGCCTTGGATGATACCAAACAGGTATGCGCTGCCTGTGCCCTGGTTGGTAATGACCTGCTGGTTGCCCTCAACAAGTCATGCGACACCCCAATGACCCCCGAGACTCTTACAAGCGTCATGAACAGTAACCCGATGTTTGCCGCCATGATGGCAATTAACTCCATAGGTGGAACCGACTTCTATCAGGTTTACCGTGATGCGGCCATAGACACCCTGCGGTGCAATGAAATGGACAGTTGGCCTGATCGGACCAAGGTGCGTTTCCAGCAGCCCGACATGCAAAAGGCGCTGGCCTTGAGGGTTTCTGCCAGACAGCAGAAGGCAAATTAACTTTCACATGTGAAAGTCAGGCTCTCCGGGGCCTGATTTCACTATGAGGTGAATCTATGGAGTTACAAGAAGCAAAAGAGGCTCTCGATAGCCTTCATCCACACAAGGCCTCAGCGCCTTTGAGGCTTGTCATCCACCAGCCAGGTGGGATTGGTGGAACCCCTACAGTGGGGGTGAAAGCTATTCACGCAGGCTTTGACTGGGACAGCAACACCATCCTGATCTATCCGGAAGAGCAGCTCACCCGGTTGACGCCGGATGAGGTCGCCGCCATCACGAAGTCAGTATCGAAAGGACAGTCCTGGCATTCATATCAGCAGTTCAAGAAGTATCGGGAGCAGTTGGCCGAAGCCACGGAAGAAATTAATAGGCTCAGGGCTGAGCTGGGCAGGTATCAGAATAACGGGAGGGGGTAATGCTAAAACGCGGAATTATCAATCTCGCTGCTAGTTACATCATTGTTGATGCCCTACTCCGGAATGCAGCAATTTGGATCTTTGGCTTGTCCTTCTCCGTTGGTGGCACTTACGTCACTGGCGAGGCCAGTACATGGGTCGTTTACCTAGCCACTTCTGGTGCCATGACACTCTGTTCTGTCGTAACAGCCTACCTGCTCGTGACCTATCACCGCTGGGGGCTGATGACGGCCAGGGTCTGGTTGCTATTGAGTGCCTGCCTAAACGGCTATGCCGTCTATTTGAGTAGCCACAACATCCAGTTGGTGGTGGCACTGCTTTCCAGCCTGTTTATTGCTTTGTGGATGCTCAAGACCCTTGAGCAACCAGCAGTGAAGGGGACGTACAAGGTAATCGCTGATCTTCACCGTCAGCTATGGGGAATGTTGAAGGGGCAAACACAATGACGACGAATACTCAAAACGCGAACGCCAACCAGGTTCGGTCTTTACGCGACATGCTTGTCCCCGCCCTGTTGTTCTATGTGGTGATGACGGCCATGTTTGTGGGTCTTGACGCATTCATGGATAAACCCACCAGCATGAACCTGCCATTTATGCCGTTCCTTGTCTCGATGGTGAGTTTTACCAGTGACGCACGTCGAGCGTGGGACTGGCGAAACGGGACCAAGGTTGTAGCTGTATTGACTGCGGTAGCCATGCTGTTGGCATTCATCTATCAGCTCGCGGTCGGAGAGATGAATCTCTTAGGGGTTGGTATATACCCGGCCACAGCCATCCTTCTGTTGGCAATCTCCTGGGTGATTCGCGCTATCGGAAAGACAGCACCTTTCCAGTTCCTGGGGAGACACCTGGCGCGGTTTGGTGCATCGAAGTGGGTCCAGCGTACCGCCGCAGTCATTGTGCTCGCGGGAGGCCTTGCCATCACTATCTATGCCTACTGGCTTAACCACGGGAGCTGATGATGATCATTGCAACGAAGAACGGCTTTCTGGTGGCCGCAGAACTAATCAGGGAAGAGGCCGGGTACTGGCTACTACAGCCTCGTGACCAAAAGACGCCGGTCAGGGTGAATAAGCAGGATAACAATAAACGCGCTTTCACGCATATGGGAGACGCCCTTCGCTGGGCCGGTGATCCTGAGCTTGCAAAGCAATTCGATGCCGAGGGGGAAGAACATGCAAATTCGTGACTACATGACAAAGTTGTTTGACGCATTTGGTGATGTGGAGGAAGTCACCCGAGAAATGCTTCTGGAGCAGGCGGAGCTCATTCATACGATCAGCGATAAGTGTCAGAGCACAGGCCTGTTTCTGGATAGTCAGGTTCGTTTCAACCAGTTCGTTCAAGAGATTGAGGCTGACGACAAGGTAGAGGATCGGTTGCTTCATGCTTGGTGCTGGGTAATGGACCGAATAGTGAAGGCTCCAACATCCTTTCACATGGATGGGGCTGTGATTTTGACAATGCCTCTGGTCGCCAGATACCTGCCACCGGTTGAACAGGAGCCGGAAACCATCGTGGTGAATCTCGATGAGGACTACAAGGCTCCTGTAGGCAACCAAACGCTCTGCGAGCTCGTTATGGAACGGAGGCATTGGCCGCAAGGTGCAACCTGTGCGACCCAAGAAGCGGACGGGGGAGTCCTCTACTGGGACGCCCCGGTTGATGTGGTAGAGGAAGGCAGAAAGGTCGCCGGTAAGCACGGCATGATGGCCGAGATCGGATTGAAACATCAGGTTGATGCCTGGTATGCAGATATGGACGAAACACGGCTCGCAACCGATTGGAACACCGCCGTCATTACGCCTCACTGCTTGCTGCTTTCCTATCTGGATGTGCTTCAAAAGAACAAAGTTCCCTTTGATGAAGGTGTGCAGCTCGCTGCCGAATGGGTGAAGCAACTTGGCGGGGAATTTCGTGAAGACACTGAGGAAGCGCCGGAAGCTGAGGCTTCAGTGCTTTCCCTGGGGAGAGCCACGGCTCATTGCTTTAAACCCTATCCGGACACAAAAAATTTCTATTACGAGGCCTAAGCCTCACCCAAACAGGAGGATCAACATGCGATACCAGGTATTTAAAACGAAGGAAGGGGGCCAGCCGGTGTTTACGGCACCGTGGTACTGGTTGGCCTCTGCCATTGCTCACTGGTCATCTCTTAACTGGGATGCCTGTCGAATCGTAGACAGCAAGGTGGATGAAACAAGGCTCTGTTGGGCCAAGGCTCTACCGGCTGGGAAAAAAAAGTAATTTGGATGGAGTGATTATGAGGTTAGGTTTTGTGAAAAATACGGGGGTTTCAGCGTTCCTGGTAGCCATGCTGGTGGTGGCCCCTCAGGTATGGGCAGAAACCTTTACTGCGAAGGTTGTGGGGGTGTCTGACGGTGATACGGTCAAGGTCCTGACTGAACAAAGCTGTGACTCCGGGAAAGATTGCCGGAGCGGCAAAATCCAGTACCGGGTAAGGCTGGCGGAAATCGACACCCCAGAGAAGAAACAACCCTACGGCTCAAAGGCGAAACAGGCGTTGTCCGATCTGGTGTTTGGTCGAATGATTAAAGTCGAGCAAATCGACAAAGACCGTTATGGCCGTCTGGTCGCCAACCTTTATGTCGATGGCAAATGGGTCAATGCCGAAATGGTCCGTTCTGGGAGTGCGTGGGTGTACCGGCAGTACGCCAAAACACCGGAGCTGTTCAAGCTGGAGGCCGAAGCCAAAGCCGATAAGCGAGGTCTCTGGGCATTACCGGAATCGGAGAGAACTCCCCCTTGGGAGTGGCGAAGAAAGCACTAACCACACCCCAGAGTATGCAGGTGTAAACAGTAACCAAGAAAACAAACAGGAATAACGATGAACAAAAGTGAACTGATTATGAAAGTGGCCGAAGACGCTGACATTAGCAAAGCAAAGGCCGAAGCTGCGGTAAATGCGCTGATCAACTCAGTGACAGAGGAGCTTAAAGCGGGTGGGACAGTAGCGCTCACTGGGTTTGGTACTTTCCACGTTAAGGAACGCGCAGCGCGAACCGGGCGGAATCCCCAGACTGGAGAGAACATCCAGATCGCGGCGGCCAACATTCCTGGGTTCAAAGCTGGTAAGGGGTTGAAAGACTCCGTGAACTAGATCTTAATCATGTGACACATGAATAAGGTTTACATAAGGCTCCTTCGTGGGAGCCTTATTCATATCAGACATGAATAAGGGGAAGGGATGAGATTGTCGTCAACTCAAAAAGACGTTTTGTTCATTCTATACGCAATTGAGGCCGGTGGAAAAGCCGAGCCTGTACCAGGTGTAAAAATACTGGAGATGATCAATTCAGCTCGCCAGAGCGGTATTCATGGAACGAACTTCCGAACGTCATGCCACACGCTGGTGGAGAACGGCCTGTTGAACAAGTACCGGAATGCTTCTCTAAAGCTGGCCTTTAGGCTGACCGACGATGGCAGGGAACGTGCAGGAGAGATATACCGAAAACGGCTGGAAGAAGAGCAAGAGAAGTAATACGCCCCATAACGGGGCGTATCGAGTTAAACGGCAAAGCCGTAGTGGGTGCCGTCCGGAAGTTCAACATCGAGGCGTAGCTTGCCACCGGAGGCCTCAACGTACCGCTTAATGGACGACAGCTTGAGATCTCGTCCAGGTTTTTCCATCTCGGAGACTGTCGGCTGTCTCACACCCAGAGATGCAGCAATTTCCCCCTGGGTAAGGTTCATGCGATCACGAAGCTCTGCCAAGTGGATGTTCAGTAACATCTCAGTGGCCGCTTTCTGTGCTTTGGCAACAACCTCAGGCTTTTCTGTTGCCAGCATTTGGTCAAGAGTTCTTGCCATAACGTCACTCCTTCTTCAATTTATCCAAGTGCGCCGCAAACTCACGGTCTGCAATTGGGATCATTACTTCATAAAACCTTTTCTCGTCCCCGGTCTTGTTACCGGCGCAGAGAAGAATCCCCTTACGCTTTGGATCGAACGCAAAGAACGCTCTGATAGGATCTCCTTTGCTTTGGACCCGAAGCTCTTTCATGTTGCTGTAGGATGAACCGTTAACAGTATCCGCGTATGGCCTCGACAGCATGGGGCCTCTATCTCGCAGCACCATCATCGAAGCCAGCACGTTTGCTCTATCGGTATCATCCAGAGCATCGAACCACTCATCAAAGGTGTCGGTTGTCTCGATGACCCACATGATTTCTCCTTACTTAATATAGGTGCAATCCTATATAGATTCAAACCTATAATCAAGAAAAATCGGCGGCGATGGGGGCCGAAATGTCAGTAAGTAGTCATGTGACTAAAATAGGGGGTAGAATAAGCCTCGATATAGTCATGTGACTAAAAGGTGTCCTGAATGAACAACCTACCCCTACTGCTCGATGCAAGAGAAGCCATTGACTACTACCACCAGCATCCAGGCATGACTGATGCAGAAAAGGCCTATGTGGTCGCGTTCCTAAGCGGAGAGGGGCGTTCAAACAGTCAGATCAGAGAGGATCTGGGTATTGAGAAGGTCTATACGGTTACACACCTGAAACGCGCCGGTACGCTATCGGAGGAAGAGCTAACACTCTGGCTCAGAAATCCACGCAAGATCACCCTGGGGCATGTGAGGGCCGTGGCTAAGTTACCTTTCAGCAAGAGAGAAAAGCTCCTGAGGGATCTCCTGCATACCAGGACACCGGTTCATAAATTTGAGGCGATAGCGAAGGGCAAAGAAGTGGACAGGGATGCAGACATTAAGCGCCTGGAGACCCTGATGAGCGATGCTACGGGTAGGCCTATCAAAGTTCGCTATAACCCCGCGAAGCGCTCCGGGGAACTGACGCTGGGATTCTTCACGCTCGATGACCTGGATGACGTGTGCAAGGCTTTGGGGTTTGATCCAAGCGAGCAGATGTAAACCAGAAAACTTTCACATGTGAAAGTCTTGCAAGGTGTCTTTTTATTGTTTACAGTATCATAAAATGAATCTGTAAAGGTGCGCGATGAATGTGCTTCCAACGAAAAGCTGGCCTTGGGCGTTATAACTCAACCAGACCTGAGTGGCTGGCGGCGTACCGAAACGCAAGATGTATGAGAAGCTCAGGTAAAGAACCTGATGCTTCTCTTTCCGGGATAGCTTGGAAGGCGCAACTCATTGTTGCCCATGAAAGAGGCAGAATTGACAGCCTGGCTGTCCCTTTGGATGCCAGATTGATAGCAAAGAACCTCATCGACGAGATCCTTGCTGAGGAGAACTGATGGACGAAAAAATTACCTACGAAGAAATGCTTGAACAACTCGACCAGAAAGGCATCCGCGTCACCAACGGGGCGAGACGGCTTTATGTCGCGTTGAACAACGGAGTCAAAGCTGAGGTGCTGGGTAACTGCGGTCCCGCCACAATCAGCTTGGTTGACGGGATGATTGTTGTGGAAGAGCAGACTCTCCACTAAGGGCAGCAGCATGGGCAAAAAAGTACACATCATTTGTGGAAAGTGCGGCAGTGACGAGATGAACTTTGTCATCAATGAACACTGTCCAGACGATCCCCAGAATGTTGCCAGTATGTCCTGCTCAAATTGTTGCGAACTGACAGGCATAGCCGAGTGGTCGGAATTTAATGGACGTGAGCTGAAAGGTGAAGCCGTCGCCCTATCAACACCGGCAAACGTGAATGCTCTTCTAGGATTGCTTCGCCAGGCGATGGACAGCGTTGAGTATCGCCTCTATGGCGGGGACATGTCATTGAGCGGTAATGATGCTGCCGAACTCATAGACCTCCAGGAGCGAGCTGAGAAGGTCTTGTCTGTTCTTCGGAGTGATCAGCATGAGTGATTTATACGAACCGCTTGAGTTTGTGTTCTGCGGCTTTAGGAAAGGGGACGCTGGGCTATTTATCTCGGTAGCCACTTTGCGCGATGGTGTTTTAGGCCGTGAGATGTATTTCTCAAAGGGAAAAAGCAAAAGGCGCTGGGTTGTCGGTGGCATTTACTCAGGGGCCTCGTTTTCGGACAACGGAGCAAAAGGTCTGGATGATGCTCATTACGTTAAAGCATGGGAAGTGCAAGGCGACAAGATAGAGTGGCAAGCAAAAAGCGAGCAAGCCGAAGCCTTGGCGCGAAGCGAGAAACTTGAAGCCGACGATAGGAAGCGCAATGAACTCGAAGAGCTGATGCTACCCATCAGGAAGCAATATGGGGCATTAACAAAGCGACGTGATAGGGCAGGGGCCGCAGCTCTTGAAGAAGCTGTCCTGAGAGCGCTGAGAGCGCCCATCAGGAAGGCTGAGGAGAAATAACCGTGGAGCCAGTCTTAGCTAAAGCATTCGCCGGTTTTAAAGTCGTAGCTGTAAGTGCCCATCAGATTGGCTTTTCGGCTTTTCTTGCCATTGGTGTTTGCTGGCGCTTTAGGGGTCGCAAGTACGCCATAGAACAGGATACCAACAAGTGCCGCTTGCCACGCGAAAACAGCAACCAGAATCCAAAAAGCAGCAGCCAGAACCGGCAGTTTGTGCAGAAGGTTGAGCACCGACTTGGCCCAAATCACTGCCGGGATAGCCAGCACTGCGTAACCCCAGTTGGTGGCCTCAAGCATAGCCAGGCCAAGAATAACAACAGCCATCAGCGCGATATTCAGTACATGTTTCATGGTCATCTCTCCTTTTCAACTTACACTTTTATCCTATCACAGCATTAAAAAATGCAACTGTGAAAGGGCATTTTTCATTCAAAAAGAGGTGACACTTTGAGTGCAATTATCAGCAAGTGCGGCATGTACAGATACCGTCTGGAAAGGGATGTGCAACCCGAAGGCCTTGTGTTCGGTTATTTTGGTGTAAACGGCTCTACGGCCACGGCCACCGAGGACGATCACACGGTCAGAAAGTGGATAGGGTTTACCAAGGTCAACGGAGGGAGGCGATTCATAGTCGGTAATGCTTTTGCTTTTCGGGCGACCGACGTTCGAGAGCTGGCTACGGCGGTTGATCCTGTCGGGCCTGAAAATGAAATCCACTTGGAAAGGATTATTCGGGATGCTGATGTCTTGGTGCCCTGCTGGGGGAGCCGAACTAAGCTGCCTAAGTCTTTGCATGTTCATTTGGACAGGCTTTTAGAGCAGCTCGTTGCATCTGGGAAGCCGGTATTGGCATTTGGCGTGACTGGTTCGGGGGACCCGAAGCACCCACTAATGCTTGGATATTCGACAAAACTTGTGCCCTGGGGAGGAAAATAATTATGTCGATGCTTGAAGCACGTTACTTCGTGGCAAAGATAAGCGATGCACAGGCCGTGCTCTGCGATGAGGAGCTGGCGACACTGGAAAGGCTGATCCGGAAGGTTGATGATGGCCGCAGAGCAAATGGCAAGAGCTCGCTTACTTGCGTTGTTGTCGAAGAAGATTGGCCGAACTGGCAGCAAACGGTTGACTCTGTACTTTCACTTGCTGACGGGAAAGACAACGATTGGACCAATGCCACACCAGAACAAATCAAGGCCTTTTGGGTCGATGACTCAGTTTGGAAAACTCTGGATGGCCGGGATAAATGGATTGAAGATCTCGACCTGCTGGTGGACGGTTCCCCGGTGGCTTCTGAGTGGGAACCTTTTGGCTTGGAATCAGGGCAGTCTGTCGTCATACGAGGCGGATGGATAGAAGGGAATGCCTTGAGTGATGATGGCGTACCGCTAGTGCAGGCATTCGTCGCTTGGAAACAGGGCCAAGACAACCACTAAAGGAAAATTACTTCGGAAGGGCGGCTATGGCCGCTTTCTTTTTAATATTTACAGCATCACATAATGATACTATGATGTTGTTAATTTACTTGGGGAGGCGCTTATGCTCACTGCTAAATGTATAGGGTGCGGATGCACCGATGATCACGCTTGTGTTGAAAACGGTCAACCGTGTCACTGGCTTCGCGTGAATAGAGTGGAAGGTATCGGGGTCTGCTCTTCGTGCCCGGATGCTCTCAATCAATTCGCATCGACCAGCCAGGAACAAGCAACTGGACAGGATGACTACCGGAACAGTCCAGAATGGAAGGATTTTTCATCACGCATTGGTAATGCACTATGCGGGGGCCGGAGCAAAGCAAAGTAAGGTAAAAACGGCTATGCCGTTTTTTATTTGTCTATTACGGCATCACATTATAAGCCTGTAAATGCTGAATCTGTAATTGCCCAAAATGGGCGTGAGCAGGGGCGGGGTGTGAGGTCGTTCTAAGGCAAAATACTTTGTACTGGCAGAACAAAGAAAGAATGAACTTTCACATGTGAAAGTTTTTGGGGTACGGGATGGAACAAGCAATTCAAAGTTACTTGGCTGACGACCGGCAATATCAAGACAGGATTACCGCAGCTCTCAGCCAGGTTGAAGAGAAAGGTGCAGAGTACGAAGCTCTTTGCCAACAGCGTGCTCAGTTGGGGATCTGGCAAAAAATTATAACGTTCTGGCAGTTTCGTCGAGACATCGCCGTTATACGTTCAGCACTAAAAGGCCATAACAGCGATTTGCGGTATTTGCGCCGTGGGAGAGACCAGCTCAAAGAGGGATTGGTTTCTCGGGCCGTGAAGCAAGCGATTGACGGTAGCCAGATTCTGGAACGAATCACCCAAGCTCAAGATAGGCTTGACGCCGCATCTCGACTCCACGAGAGCAACAAGCGACTGGTGGACATGGGGCAAAAAGCCTTACGTGAAATCAGTGAGGCCTCTTCCAGTGTTTCATCAGCACAAACAATGGAGGTTCTCGACCTTGTGACTGACAACAAGGGCATTTCCGTCATGTCGTCGATGTCAAACTCCTCGGCCAGCAGTGAAATAGACGATGCGAAGAGAGCTGTGAAAGCCTTCGCAAATGCGCTGGGGGATCATCGTGACATTGTGGGCTCACTGCACCACTCAATGGCAACTGAGTTTATCGATCTGGGTATGGACTTTGCCGGTTTGAATGATGGTTTCGACTTTGGGAGCGTCTTCTCGCTGTTCAGCTTGTCGTCTGCCAGTTCCTCTCTGGACAAAGTAGAGTCTCGCGTTGAATCTCTGATGCCAGATCTAAGACGAGCCGCCTCCAATTCGGCAGCAGAGTATGCCCGTGTTAACGAAGAGTTCTTTGGCCTGAAACAACAGGCCTGTTGCCAAGTGCATGAGTTGCTGGTGACAAATGGTATAGACGTGTCAGTCAAGCGCGTTGAGTCCGCCGTGAACAGCTACAGAGTTGGAAGGTGATATTTACAGCATCATAAAATGAACTTATGATGTGAGGTGATCAACAAGTCGAAATTTATTTAAAGGATAAGCGATGAGCGATATTACACAGCAAATGGACAAACTTGAGATTCCAATCAAGTTGTCCTTTCCAGTCATCAACGTTAGCACTTTTGAGCTGGGCCGCGCAGAGAGCGTTTTCTCTGACATTGCAAAGAAAGTCGGCAAGCACTTTATTGTAATGCCATTCAAGAAGCTGCCTGATCCAGGCACGATGAAGGCAATGGTGGACGAGTCCAAGAAGTCCTCCAAAAACGGAGTTGTCGTGTTCGACACTTTCTTTTTCGACCGCCAACGTGCAAACCCGGAAACACTCCCAGCCCTCAAGTCATCACTGACCTATCTGGAGAATGAGGGGATCAACTACATCATCGCTGGCAAAGACGTCTTCAATGAAGAGTTCGTTTATCACATCGATCTCCCGGCTATGAGCAATCAGGAAATCCTGAAACTGCTCCAGACCTGTGAAGATAACGTGAAAGATGGTGGAGTCTTCGAGAGCAACGAACGTGCTGTCATCGCAAACCACGCCTTGGGCTTGTCACACACCCAGATGAAGAACGTCTTCACCTACTCCGCTTACTTGAAATTCAAGGGTGAAGAATACCTGGGCGAGATCCGAAAAGAAAAAGCTCACATCTTGCGTGATGTCGGCCTCGATGTGCTTGAGGCCATTGATATTGGGAATGTCGGTGGTCTCGAAAACCTCAAGGAGTTCCTCCAGATACGTAAAGCCGGTTGGGACAAAGACCTTCCGGTAAAAGGTGTCCTTCTGGCCGGTGTACCTGGTGGTGGTAAATCGCTGACGGCAAAAGCCGCTGCCGGTGTACTTGGCACTACCTTGGTTCGCCTGGATATGGGCCGTTTCTATAGCAAGTATCTCGGTGAAACCGAGCGCCAGTTCAATCGTGCATTGCAGACCATTGAGCAGATCGCACCCGTTGTTGTGTTGATTGACGAGATGGAGAAGTTTTTTGGTAATGCCGATGGCGAACACGAAGTATCCAAGCGCCTGCTGGGCTCTTTCCTCTACTGGCTTCAAGAGCGCAAGAAGAAGATCTTCATTGTGGCGACGGCCAACCGGGTTCAGTCGCTGCCTCCTGAATTGATGCGAGCTGGCCGCTGGGACCGAGCATTCTTCATTGATCTGCCAAGTGTGGCTGAGCGCCAGAAGATTTTTGAGATCCACCTCGCCAAGCAGAAGGCCAACATCGCCGCGTTCGATATGCCTACGCTACTTCGTACCACCGAGGGATACACCGGGGCAGAGATTGAACAGGCCGTCATTGACGCGATGTATCTGGCGAACGCTCAGGACAAAGAGCTCAACAATGAAGCGCTGGTGGATGCGGTCACTCGCATTACCCCGACCAGTGAAACTCGCCGGGAAGACATCAACCAGATTCGCAGTTTGCGGGATCAAGGCTTCTATCCGGCCAATAACTTCGATGTTCAAGAGCAGAATGGCTCTGGACGCAAACTTGCCATCGAGGACTAAGCGATGGAGTGGATTTTTTGGACTGCTCTTGCTGTGTCATTGATATTCCACTCAGAAGTCAGCGACTTAATCAATGCTCTAGCTGAGTGGGCTAGGGAGCGAGCTGGTGCGGCCAGGAGAGAGCATCAAAACGGCAGAGAGGAGAATTGACCGTTATGTACAAACAAGACATTGAGAAGGGGATTGAGCTGCTCAAGCTGTGCAGCAAACTCCAGTCAGAAAAAGATGGAGTGGATAGACCAGAGCCTCTGGTTATCGACAAGAGTAAGGTGCTGGACCAGTTCGCCCGAGACGTTTCCACATCGATCACCTACATGAGTTCGTTGTTCAAGCTCATCCCCATGATGGAAAACCTTACCGAGCTTGGCCGAAAGCTGGAGAAAGAAGGAAAGATCGAAGTTTCTCTCGGGCAAGACTATTCCATTGCCGCGCTTAACTTTGTTATGTCGGAACACGGCATGACACCCGAAACAACTCAGGAGTGATGAGATGAGCCATATCGTAAAAGGCAAGGTGCAGGTCGCCTACAAAGACAAAGAGCTGCTGTTGAAGGCTCTGGAGGGAGTTGGCGTTGTTGTTGAAAACGAAAAGCTGTACCGCGTGGGCGCTGGCTACACCTTCGAGAAATACCCGATTGTTCTGATCGACCAGAACAACAAGGAGCACCGGATTGGCTACAAGGAAAAAAACGGTGTTTGGGAGCAGTACCAGGAAAACTACGGCTCTTATGGCCGCTGGACGCAGCAGGCAAGCAGCAAGGTGCAGGATCGCTACATTGCCTTCCACTACGAGCAGCAGTTGAAAGAGGAAGGTTTCAGCGTGACGGTGAAGCAGCATCACGATGGCACTTTGGAACTGGAAGCTGAGGAAGCTGTTTGGTAATAGCGCCAAGGCAATCAGATTAGTTGAACTTAACGACGAGGTGACAAAGTGAAAAAGGTAAACATCAAGATCAAGGGCGGCAAGATTGCTGCCGATTTCACGGGGTTTCAGGGTAAGACCTGTGAAGCGCTGGAACAGCGTATTCGCCCGGAAGAGCTCGAAGTCGAAGAAAAAGAGCTGAAACCCGAGTACCACTTCAATGCTGGTCAAACCCAGCACGAAACGGAACAGAACGAATGGTGATGAGAAGGACAGGGCGCGTCCCCCTTCTTTTGCTGGTTGGTCTCATGGTCGCAGCTCCTGCGGCCTTTGCCAGTGACTTTGTGACTGGCGTTATGGTGGGGCAAATGCTCTCAGATGACTCAGGCAGCAAGAAGATAGAGGACACTGGCCCGGAGAGCAAAACGGTCATTGATTACCATGACGGTCAGCCAGTTGTGACCAAAGTGGAGGCCTTCAAAAGCAATAAATGGCGCAAACTGGATGGCCCTCAGGGCGGCTATTTTGTTTGCCCAGGTGAATACCGTAGCTATTCGGGAAGGCTGCGATGCCGTATTCATGATGACGGGTTTAATGGCTTTATGGGCGGTATGACTGATGCTCAGGAGCTGCCGCTCCAAGAAGCTCTGACCAAGTTGGAAGGTAAACCCATCTCCCTGCAAACCATTGAAGTCCACGGCAACAACCTGGCAGTCAAATACCAGTTAGCACCACCAGCACAAACGCACGTCAAAAACTCAGGATCTGGGGGTGGTCAAGCAGGATGGTGAAACGCAGAAGGCTGCCAGCCAACAATCAGCGTCATCCATAGTGACTGCACCAAAGAGTGAACCTCCCAAGCAGATTAATGCTGCACAAGACACTGACCGCAATACCAGTGCGTTTCAAAGTCCGTTCGAGGAGGTAAGTGACTCCATGATCGGTCTAATGGATAGCTCTTTCGTCAAAGTCATAGCGGGATTGATGCTGGTGTTTGGGGTTGCTAGTGGAATTATGAGGCAGAGCCCATCAGGAATTGTGATGGGGATAATGCCTGCAATTATGATCATGACCGCGCCAACGGTTATTCGTACCGTATTCGATACAGGCGCGGCCAGTACCAAGCCAGTGGAAGATAGCGGAAGCTCATTTCCTTTCTTCTTGGTGGCAATAGTACCGGTGCTGATTTTCTTTGCCTATAGAGCTTTTATGAATAACCGGAGCGACTCCGAAATTGATGAGTTGTTAAGAGAAGCCCGACGTGCAGAAAGGGCTGAACGACCAAGCAATGAGCCTCCCTCAGTGGATGAACTCCGTGAGCGCCAGCAACAAAACACAGAAAGAGAACCGGTGGTTGTCAGCTCATCAGCTCCGGCACCAAAGGTGCAAAAGGAAGAGCCAATCGAAGTACAGCCAGGCAAGCGCAAAATTATTTTGGATTAGTGGGGTCGGTTATGAGCAAAAAGCGCATCGTAATCAAAAATGGTGAGGTCTGCGGGTTTGCCGATGAGGTTTCCTTCAAAGGCCTTGAAGTGCAGGAATACAGTAAAACAAGGGTTTCGCGCATCGTGCCGACGAGCGGCATTCTAATGATTGCGTTCTATGTTATTCGCGGACTTTGTTCAGACGAGTCAAAGATTGCGGCATGGACTCGTGTTTGGCGTTGCCAGTGGAAGGTGCTGATCGACGGTAAAAGCTATGGCCCATTCAGCAGTCGTGCGGATGCTATCTCGTTCGAGAAGGACGAGATCTACAAACAAGGCAAATTCTTTGCCGATGCCACTCACGAGGCGGCAGTATGATGACACGGGCGGCTATGGCCGCTCTGTTATCCGCGTTGGTAATAGGCCTTGTGTCTGATTTGGCCGCACAAGAGCTGGTGGTAAGCCCGGTGGCTATAGACAAGTCCACTGAGGTGGAGAAAGAAGCTACCTTCCACAACCGCAAGTGGGTGTTAAGGACGGGGCAGGTTAGTGGATTCTTCATCTGCCAAGGAGATAACAAAGACATTTACTACCGGCATGACAGGGTGGGCGCTCACTGCCAGAAGACATCGACTGGGTGGCGCAATGTACTGGGTCTCAGGGACGATGTTCCGGAAGTTGAGCTGAGCGTGTACCTGGGGACCGTTGAAGGTGTCCCCGTGAAAGTCCTTCATCAGGAAGTGTATGGTTACGATCTGAAAGTGCAGTACAAGGTTGCACGTAAAGGGTCAGCAAATGAGTGAGAGTGTGCGTCGGTCAACGCCGATGGTAAAGATTAAAGTCCTGCCGAGTTTCGTAGGGGTTCCCTTCCCGTCGGTGCTACTTATCGTTGCGGGGCTCCTTAATGGCCCTTTGTGGGGCTTTGCCGCATTCGTCTTTCATATCGTCATCAAGCGGTACATCTACAGAGAATACCGGAGGTTGCCATATCCGATGCCAACCGGCTCAAGGCCTATGGATGAGTTGAGCGATCTCCTTGTAAAGGGGATACCGGAGGAATTTTTCCGGCGGCTTGACGCAGCTTGCAGCTCTGATGCGTCAGTACAAATAACCTGCCCAAAGAAATACCGGCTGCTCAAAATGTCGTTGAATCGCTATGCCAACCGCGCTGGTTGTTACCCGCAGTTCCGGGAGGGGGATGAAATAGCGATTGAGGTAACAGAGCAGAGACCAAGAAAAGCAGGAGCAGGGAAGGGCTTTCCAAGTATTCAAGATCTGAAAGCGTCAGAGGGTGTTCTGAGTGAACCGGAGCAGCCTATCGAAATTCAGAAAGATAAGCGCAAGATTATCTTGGATTGAGGTGGGTTGGAATGCGGTCATTTTTATACAGAATATTGCTTCTTTGCTTCGTCATTATCGTCCAGATAGGGCTAATCGCCATTGATGCGAGCCCGTTGGTTGTTGCTATGTTCCTCTCGCTAACAGCTTTAGTCGCTGGGGTCTGGATGGCGTACCTTCATTCCCGATTTTTGATGGCGGTGACTCCAGTAGTTGTCTCTGTGCTAATGGCGACCCTCGCCATGAAAATGTTTGAGCCGAGACTCTTTGTTTCTGCCAGCGAAAAAGGCTGGTTCCCTTTGTCATTGTTCGTCTCGATACCGTTTTACTTCTACTTGAGTTACTTGCTTGAGATAGAGGAGAAGAGACGTACATTCCGGGCCAATGTAATTGGTTTTTTGCGTGGAGTTTCGGAAGAGATCCGTCGTTCAACTAGAGAGCATAACGGCCGTTGGCTTAATGTCCACGCCGAACGTGGCAGAGTCTTACCAGAGCAAGTTCAAGGGCCGCAACGGTCTTGATAAGGTTCTGGGCGACAGTGAAACGACCCGCGTGAAGATTAACTCTGTGATCCTCGATAAACCGCACGGCGTAGCAACGATACGCTTTACTACGGTTCGCCGCGTGCGCAGCAATCCCGTTGATGATCAGCCGCAGCGCTGGATTGCCATTATGGGGTATGAATATAAATCGCTGGCGATGAATGCTGAGCAGCGTTATGTCAACCCGCTGGGTTTCCGCGTGACGAGTTATCGCGTCAACCCTGAAGTTAACTGAGGGCTGCCCCATGAAAAAACTACTTCTTTCAGCAGTCGTTTTGTCAGTCCTGGGAGGCGCGGCCACTAACGTTATGGCGCTTGAGGTTGGCCGCAATTCTCCTTATGACTATCGCATTAAAAGCGTTGTTTATAACCCTGTTAATGTGGTCAAAATTGACGCTATCGCCGGTGTGGCTACCCACATTGTTGTCGCGCCTGACGAAACCTATATCACTCATGCTTTTGGCGATTCTGAAAGCTGGACGTTTGCGCACAAAATGAACCATTTTTTTGTGAAGCCGAAACAGGCCATGAGTGATACCAACCTGGTGATCGTCACCGATAAGCGCACCTATAACATCGTCCTCCATTTCATCGGTGAAGAAACGAAGAAAAATGCAGACGGTACGGTATCAAAATCCTTTATTGAAACGCCGTGGGCTGTGCGCCAGGCCGTTCTTCAGCTGACCTATGAATATCCGTTTGAGCAGCAGGAAAAAGCCAAAAGCGCGGCTGATAAAAAACGCATTACGCAGAAGCTGAAGCAGACGGCTTTTGCGGGGGCGAAGAACTATCAGTACGTAATGAGCGAACAGCCTGAAATGCGCAGCATCCAGCCGGTTCACGTCTGGGATAACTACCGCTTTACCCGGTTTGAGTTTCCGGCCAATGCGGAGTTACCGCAGGTCTACATGATTTCGGCCAGTGGCAAAGAAACGCTGCCTAACTCTCATGTTGTGGGTGAGAACCGCAACATCATCGAGGTGGAAACCGTCGCTAAAGAGTGGCGTATTCGTCTGGGCGATAAAGTCGTTGGCGTTCGTAATAATAATTTCGCGCCGGGCGCCGGTGCGGTAGCAACCGGCACGGCTTCCCCGGATGTGCGCAGGGTTCAAATTGGGGAGGATAACTGATGGCCCGTAAAAGTGTCGATGTAGATCAGGAACTCGATGAAAACACCGGAGACGGTGAATTCGAAAGCGAGCGTGGCGGATTTAAAGGCAGTAACCGCCGTTCGGCTCCTGGTATGAAAGCCTTTGTCATACTGATGGCGCTGCTTGCTTTGGTATTCATCGGGATTACGGTCATGGGTAAAATTCGCACCCCGGCTAAAGCTGAAGCTGATAAAGACGGTGGTAAAGCGCAACAGGCCAATACACTGCCAAACTACAGCTTTAACAGCGATCCTGATGTTAATAAACCTGCAACTGCGCAGAATAGCGCCACTGATGCCCGTGCTGTGCAGGCTGCCGCACAGGCAGATGCAGATGCGGGCAGCAGCAATACCGCCGCGCGTACCTCTAATAAGCGTAAAGAACCTTCGCCTGAAGAACTGGCTATGCAGCGTCGTCTGGGCGGCGAGCTGGCCCAGACTAATCAGGCGGCTACAAGCAATAGTCCCGGAGTGCAGCCCCAGGACAACGAAACAAGCGAAGGTAGTTCAGCACTCGCTAAAAACCTGACTCCTGCAAGGCTGAAGGCTAGCCGCGCTGGAGTCATGGCTAATCCCAGCCTGACTGTTCCGAAAGGCAAAATGATCCCCTGTGGTACCGGCACCGAGCTGGATACCACTGTTCCGGGTCAGGTTTCCTGCCGGGTTTCACAGGACGTTTACTCAGCTGATGGACTCGTTAGGCTGATTGATAAAGGCTCATGGGTTGACGGGCAGATTACCGGTGGTATCAAAGACGGCCAGGCGCGCGTGTTTGTTCTCTGGGAGCGTATCCGCAATGACCAGGACGGGACAATCGTTAATATTGACAGTGCCGGAACGAACTCACTCGGCAGCGCGGGGATTCCGGGCCAGGTGGATACCCATATGTGGGAGCGTCTGCGTGGTGCGATCATGATTTCGTTGTTCTCTGACACCTTAACGGCGCTGGTTAACCAGACGCAGAGTAATAACATTCAGTACAACAGCACAGAAAACAGCGGTGAGCAGCTGGCGTCTGAAGCACTTCGCTCTTACATGTCTATCCCCCCTACCCTCTACGATCAGCAGGGTGATGCGGTGAGCATTTTTGTTGCCCGCGACCTCGATTTCAGCGGCGTTTATACGCTCGCAGACAACTAAAAAAGTGGGCGCTTAGCGCCCGCTTTTCTTCAGGAGTAATCATGACTGATGCAGCTTTCTATCAACTTGGCCCACTGCGCGAGTATTTAGAAGATCCTACTGTTTTTGAAATTCGCATTAACTGCTTTCAGGAAGTTATCTGTGATACGTTCAGCGGCCGCAGGGTTGTGCAGAACGCGGCAATTACGGCAGATTTTATTAGGAACCTTGCTAAATCGTTGGTGAGCAGCAACAAGCTGACCATGCAGGCCATTAATGACGTGATCCTGCCTGGCGGGATCAGGGGCGTTATCTGTCTGCCCCCTGCGGTGATTGACGGTACAACGGCCGTAGCGTTTCGTAAGGATTTGGCGGCCGATAAAAATCTGGAGCAGCTGACCAGCGAGGGGATTTTCAGTGACTGCCGGAAGATTACCGGCAGCAAGCAAAGCCTAACGGATGATGATTTTTTCCTTAAAGAGCTGCACAGCAGCGAAAAATGGCCCGCATTCCTGCAAACCGCCGTTGAGAAGAAACGCACTATCGTGATCTGCGGTGAAACCGGGTCGGGGAAAACGGTACTCACGCGCGCGCTGTTAAAATCGCTACATAAAGACGAGCGTGTAATTATTTTAGAGGACGTTCACGAAGTCACGGTCGATCACGTTGTAGAAGCCGTTTATATGATGTACGGCGATGCAGGAAAGATCGGCCGCGTCAGCGCCACTGATGCCCTGCGAGCCTGTATGCGTCTGACACCGGGCCGTATCATCATGACTGAGCTTAGGGATGATGCTGCGTGGGATTATCTTAAAGCACTTAATACCGGCCATCCAGGCGGTGTTATGTCAACGCACGCTAACTCTGCGCGCGATGCCTTTAACCGTATTGGGCTGCTTATCAAAGCGACCCCTATCGGCCGTATGCTCGATATGAGCGATATTATGCGAATGCTCTACTCCACCATTGACGTTGTGGTGCATATGGAAAAGCGGAAAATCAAAGAAATTTATTTTGACCCTGAATATAAAATGCAGTGTGTGAACGGGAGCCTGTAATGAAAAACTTAGCAACCTGGCTTCTGGCCGCAGCATTTACGACAGCCGCCCTGCCCGCCTTTGCGGTGGAACCATCCGTTCAGGTTGGCTACTCGCCTGAAGGAAGCGCCCGCGTTCTCGTCCTGAGCGCCATTGACTCCGCAAAAACCTCGATACGGATGATGGCTTATTCTTTTACCGCCCCGGATATTATGAAGGCACTGGTAGCAGCCAAAAAACGGGGAGTTGATGTGAAAATCGTAATTGATGAAAGGGGCAATACGGGGCGCGCCAGCATTGCGGCCATGAACTACATAGCGAACAGCGGCATCCCTTTGCGTACTGACAGTGATTTCCCTATCCAGCATGACAAGGTGATCATCGTGGATAATGTGACCGTTGAAACTGGCAGCTTTAATTTCACCAAAGCGGCCGAAACGAAAAACTCGGAGAATGCGGTGGTGATCTGGAACATGCCTAAGCTCGCTGAATCATTCCTCGAACACTGGCAAGACCGCTGGAATCGGGGGAGAGACTACCGTTCCAGCTACTGAATACTGACCGCCGAAAGGCGGTTTTTTTTGTTCAAAGAAACTGATCTCAGTATCGCGCACGGGGCAGCTGGCCAACGTCGCCGGCATCGCGCCGGCAAAAATCGAAAAACAGAAATATCAGCAAGATAGCTTAAACAGGTGTCGGGAAATTTCGTTGAGATATTTTGAAGGAATCACAGTGTAAGCAGGCGGCCTATTTCAAAAAAGGCGGCTGTACGGTAGTCACTGACTCTCTCGCAGATCTTCCCGCTCATGTACCAGTAATACCCGTCAGTGCTGACAATATCGAGCAAATACCGCATATCATAAACCGTATCGGGTATTACCTCACCCTCACCGGCCAGAACGCCGCTGGCAATAGAATGGTTCCCTCCTCGTACAAAGCCTATCCGCCAGGGCAACCACAAAGTAACGCGGTGGTTAATATCCTGTACCCACGGATTGCCCTTAGCGCTGCCTATATGGGGTCTGAGGTCCAACCATGCGAAAAACCACGTTAAGAAAGCAACCTTCTGAAAAGGCGACGTTTATCAGTTTTTTTTCCGGCCATAAAGGGGGCGGAAATTATTCCCTGCACGGGTATTCGCAAGGATTTCGGTAGTGCTCTGGCTCTGCCCCCCATAACCTGGCGGACAGAGCATGATTGGGAAAGCGGTACCCTCACGGCAGAAACGATTGACGCAGGCTATATTTCTATTATTCTGGAAATATAGATAAAGGAGGTATTATGGATTTAAACACTGCTGCAAACGCACTTCGAGAACTGGGCCACCCGACACGTCTCAGCATATACCGGGAGCTGGTCAGGGCGGGTCATGAAGGCCTGCCGGTTGGCGAACTGCAGAAGCACCTTGAGATTCCTGCCTCCACGCTCAGCCATCATCTTTCAGCGCTGATATCCGCTGGACGGCACTGTTGCAAATAGTCGGTGGTGATAAACTTATCATCCCCTTTTGCTGATGGAGCTGCACATGAACCCATTCAAAGGCCGGCATTTTCAGCGTGACATCATTCTGTGGGCCGTACGCTGGTACTGCAAATACGGCATCAGTTACCGTGAGCTGCAGGAGATGCTGGCTGAACGCGGAGTGAATGTCGATCACTCCACGATTTACCGCTGGGTTCAGCGTTATGCGCCTGAAATGGAAAAACGGCTGCGCTGGTACTGGCGTAACCCTTCCGATCTTTGCCCGTGGCACATGGATGAAACCTACGTGAAGGTCAATGGCCGCTGGGCGTATCTGTACCGGGCCGTCGACAGCCGGGGCCGCACTGTCGATTTTTATCTCTCCTCCCGTCGTAACAGCAAAGCTGCATACCGGTTTCTGGGTAAAATCCTCAACAACGTGAAGAAGTGGCAGATCCCGCGATTCATCAACACGGATAAAGCGCCCGCCTATGGTCGCGCGCTTGCTCTGCTCAAACGCGAAGGCCGGTGCCCGTCTGACGTTGAACACCGACAGATTAAGTACCGGAACAACGTGATTGAATGCGATCATGGCAAACTGAAACGGATAATCGGCGCCACGCTGGGATTTAAATCCATGAAGACGGCTTACGCCACCATCAAAGGTATTGAGGTGATGCGTGCACTACGCAAAGGCCAGGCCTCAGCATTTTATTATGGTGATCCCCTGGGCGAAATGCGCCTGGTAAGCAGAGTTTTTGAAATGTAAGGCCTTTGAATAAGACAAAAGGCTGCCTCATCGCTAACTTTGCAACAGTGCCAAATATCGTGCCAGCTGAAGCTCATCCGGTTCACCGGTGAATCTGCCATAGCTTTCAGTCTGCTCAGTGGTCAGAAAGTCAACGGGCATATCGGCCTCCCTGCCTGACGGGCATTTAGTAACATTTTTCCAACCGTACGAAATGTTATAAATTATCGGACATCGTAAAACTGTTACATTAATATGTCTATTAAATCGTAAATTTGTAATAATAGACATGAGTTGTCCGATATTCGATTTAAGGTACATTTTTATGCGACTTTTTGGTTACGCTCGGGTCTCAACCAGTCAGCAGTCTCTTGATCTTCAGGTCAGAGCACTCAAAGACGCAGGTGTGAAAGCAAACCGTATATTTACCGATAAGGCATCCGGCAGTTCAACAGACCGGGAAGGGCTGGATTTGCTGAGGATGAAGGTGGAGGAAGGTGATGTCATTCTGGTTAAGAAGCTCGACCGTCTTGGCCGCGACACTGCCGATATGATCCAACTGATAAAGGAATTTGATGCTCAGGGCGTGGCAGTCCGGTTCATTGATGACGGGATCAGTACCGACGGTGATATGGGGCAAATGGTGGTCACCATCCTGTCGGCTGTGGCACAGGCTGAACGCCGGAGGATCCTAGAGCGCACGAATGAGGGCCGACAGGAAGCAAAGCTGAAAGGAATCAAATTTGGCCGCAGGCGTACCGTGGACAGGAACGTCGTGCTGACGCTTCATCAGAAGGGCACTGGTGCAACGGAAATTGCTCATCAGCTCAGTATTGCCCGCTCCACGGTTTATAAAATTCTTGAAGACGAAAGGGCCTCGTGATACGCCTATTTTTATAGGTTAATGTCATGATAATAATGGTTTCTTAGACGTCAGGTGGCACTTTTCGGGGAAATGTGCGCGGAACCCCTATTTGTTTATTTTTCTAAATACATTCAAATATGTATCCGCTCATGATACAATAACCCTGGTAAATGCTTCAATAATATTGAAAAAGGAAGAGTATGAGTATTCAACATTTTCGTGTCGCCCTTATTCCCTTTTTTGCGGCATTTTGCCTTCCTGTTTTTGCTCACCCAGAAACGCTGGTGAAAGTAAAAGATGCTGAAGATCAGTTGGGTGCACGAGTGGGTTACATCGAACTGGATCTCAACAGCGGTAAGATCCTTGAGAGTTTTCGCCCCGAAGAACGTTTTCCAATGATGAGCACTTTTAAAGTTCTGCTATGTGGTGCGGTATTATCCCGTGTTGACGCCGGGCAAGAGCAACTCGGTCGCCGCATACACTATTCTCAGAATGACTTGGTTGAGTACTCACCAGTCACAGAAAAGCATCTTACGGATGGCATGACAGTAAGAGAATTATGCAGTGCTGCCATAACCATGAGTGATAACACTGCGGCCAACTTACTTCTGACAACGATCGGAGGACCGAAGGAGCTAACCGCTTTTTTGCACAACATGGGGGATCATGTAACTCGCCTTGATCGTTGGGAACCGGAGCTGAATGAAGCCATACCAAACGACGAGCGTGACACCACGATGCCTGCAGCAATGGCAACAACGTTGCGCAAACTATTAACTGGCGAACTACTTACTCTAGCTTCCCGGCAACAATTAATAGACTGGATGGAGGCGGATAAAGTTGCAGGACCACTTCTGCGCTCGGCCCTTCCGGCTGGCTGGTTTATTGCTGATAAATCTGGAGCCGGTGAGCGTGGGTCTCGCGGTATCATTGCAGCACTGGGGCCAGATGGTAAGCCCTCCCGTATCGTAGTTATCTACACGACGGGGAGTCAGGCAACTATGGATGAACGAAATAGACAGATCGCTGAGATAGGTGCCTCACTGATTAAGCATTGGTAACTGTCAGACCAAGTTTACTCATATATACTTTAGATTGATTTAAAACTTCATTTTTAATTTAAAAGGATCTAGGTGAAGATCCTTTTTGATAATCTCATGACCAAAATCCCTTAACGTGAGTTTTCGTTCCACTGAGCGTCAGACCCCGAAAACGATTTAGGAGACACCGATGAACATCAACGATGCCCTCACCTCCATCCTGGCCTCAAAAAAATACCGCGCCCTTTGCCCGGATACCGTGCGGCGCATCCTGACTGAGGAATGGGGGCGGCATAAATCCCCCAAACAGACCGTAGAGGCTGCACGCACCCGGCTGCATGGAATTTGCGGGGCATATGTCACCCCGGAATCGCTCAAGGCTGCTGCCGCCGCGCTTTCTGCGGGCGATGTAAAAAAGGCATTGTCGCTGCATGCCTCCACCAAGGAGCGACTGGCCGAGCTGGATACCCTGTACGATTTTATCTTTTCAGCCGAAACTCCCCGCCGCGTGCTGGATATCGCCTGCGGTCTTAACCCCTTGGCGCTATACGAGCGCGGCATTGCATCCGTGTGGGGCTGTGATATCCACCAGGGATTGGGGGATGTCATCACCCCCTTTGCTAGGGAAAAAGATTGGGATTTTACCTTTGCCCTGCAGGATGTGCTGTGTGCGCCGCCCGCCGAAGCCGGCGACCTGGCGCTGATTTTTAAGCTTTTGCCCCTGCTGGAGCGGGAGCAGGCCGGTTCTGCCATGGCACTTTTACAATCCCTCAATACCCCGCGCATGGCTGTCAGCTTTCCCACGCGTAGTTTAGGCGGGCGTGGAAAAGGCATGGAGGCGAACTACGCCGCATGGTTCGAGGGCGGCTTGCCCGCCGAGTTTGAGATTGAGGATAAAAAGACCATCGGAACAGAACTTATATACTTGATAAAAAAGAATGGATAAGCCAATCAGAAGGCAAATCATCTAAAAAAGAGGAACGAAAAATATTTTTCGTTCCTCTTTTGTTCTATCGAACAAGCACACTACGACTGCTGTTTTTGAAGCAGCCTTTTATAGCTCAGCTCGATGCCCAACGCCCCCAGCGGCGCTGTAAGTATAATGGCAAGAACCGCCACCGCAAGTATGGTTTCCCCACTGCCAAGCCCCATCGCCAGCGGAATAGCGCCGATTGCAGCCTGCACCGTTGCCTTGGGCAGATAGGCAATCATGCAGAACAGGCGCTCCTTCCGGGATAGGTCTGTACCCAGCGTACTCATCCACACGCCCAGCATGCGAAACAGCAGCGCAGCTGTGATCAGCAGCATGCCGCTTAGCCCGGCGGAGAAAAGGTAACGGATGTTGACCGTTGCACCCACCAGCACAAACAGCCAGATTTCTGCCGCCACCCAAAGCTTTGAAAATTTGCCGGATATACGCTTTGCAACCGGGGCGTTGGTTTTTAAAAGGGTGACGCCCATCCCCATCACCGCCAGCAATCCGGAAAATAGCGCCCTTTCGCCCAGGGTTTTCTCCAACGCAACCAGCGCAAAGGATGCGCCCAGCAGCAGGAGCACCTTGATCGTATCACGCATATGTACCCGCTTAAAAAGGGCTGCCGGCCGGCAAGGTGCTGTGCACGGATCTGCCCTGGCAGGGCATCAACGAAGACCAGAACCTGGGCATCGCCATCACCCGCCGTGCGCTGGAAGCCCCGCTGCGCGCCATCGTGGCCAACGCCGGTGAAGAACCGAGCGTGATCGTGGCCAACGTCAAGGCCGGCGAAGGCAGCTACGGCTACAACGCCGCCACCGGCGAGTTCGGCGACATGATCGCCATGGGCATCCTGGACCCGACCAAGGTGACCCGCTCGGCCCTGCAGCACGCCGCTTCCGTCGCCGGCCTTGCGATCACGACCGAAGTGGTCGTGGCCGAAGTGCCGAAGAAGGAAGAGCCGGCCATGCCGGGTGCTGGCGGTATGGGCGGCATGGGCGGCATGGATTTCTGATCCGGTTGGCCCGGTCGTCAGGGAACCGGACCGCGCCAGCGCGGTCCGATCCCGGCAACGACCCGACATCAAGGCCCCAAGGACGGGGCCGGAGCCCGGCAGCGATGCCGGGCTTTTTGTTGTGCCCGCGCCGCGGCAATGTCTGACGCGAAGATCAGAACGCACCGATACGAACGTGCGAACACAGGCGCAACACTGAGCAGCCGTCCCCGCACCGGAGCGCTGCGTGCCGCGCCTCGCCACATCCCGGCGGCAAGCCGCGGGATGCGCGCCACTGCCGTCCGCCCACACCGGTTCGCGGTACGCGCGCCACGCGCCCGAGCGCACGCTGCTGTACGCGTTGGTAGAGGCGCACTACCCGGACTTCATTGCACGGATCGAAGCGGAGGGCCGCTCGCTGCCCGGGTATGTCCGCGAGGCGTTCGATGCCTACCTGCGTTGCGGCGTACTCGAGCACGGCTTCCTGCGGGTGGTGTGCGAGCACTGCCGTGCAGAGAGGCTGGTGGCCTTCTCCTGCAAGAAGCGCGGGTTCTGCCCGAGTTGCGGCGCGCGACGCATGGCCGAGAGTGCGCGGCACCTGGTCGAGGAGGTGTTCGGCCCGCGGCCTGTGCGGCAATGGGTGCTGAGCTTTCCGTACCCCTTGCGTTTCCTGTTCGCCAGCAAGCCAGAAGCCATTGGCCCGGTGCTGGGCATCGTGCAGCGCGTGATCGCCGGCTGGTTGGCCGATCAAGCCGGCATCGACCGCGCCAGCGCCCAGTGCGGCGCGGTGACGCTGATCCAGCGTTTCGGCAGCGCGCTGAACCTGAACATCCACTTCCACATGCTGTGGCTCGACGGCGTGTACGTGGAAGCCACCGAGCTGCCGCGGCGCGAACTGCGCCTGCACCGCGCCCCGTGCGCCCACCACCGCGCAGTTGACCCAGCTGGCAGCTACCATCGCGCACCGGGTGTGTCGGCACCTGACGCGCAAAGGCTGGCTCGAAGGGGAGGGCGAATCGGCCTTCCTGGCAGACAGCGCTGCAGGCGACGACAGCATGGATGGGCTGCGGATGAGTTCGATCACCTACCGCATCGCCACCGGCCGCGACGCTGGCTGCAAGGTCGTCACGCTGCAAACGCTGCCCGGTGACGCCGGTTCGCTGGAGGGCGAAGCCGGCAAGGTCGGCGGCTTCTCACTGCATGCCGGCGTGGCGGCCGAAGCACACGAAAGCCACAAGCGGGAAAAGCTGTGCCGCTACATCACGCGCCCGGCGATCAGCGAGAAGCGGCTGTCGATAGCGCTCCAGGGCAGGGTGCGTTACCAGCTCAAGACCCCGTGGCGCAATGGCACCACGCATGTGGAATGGGATCCGGTGGATTTCATCGCCAAGCTGGCGGCGCTGGTCCCGCCACCTCGCGCGCATCTCACCCGCTTCCACGGCGTATTCGCCCCGAATGCAAACCTGCGTGCGCAGCTGACGCCCTCGGGGCGCGGCAAGCGGCCTGCGGGCGATGCGGCGCCAGTGGACGTCAGCGCCCACGACGCGCCGCGCAGCCCCGAGGAGAAGCGCCGTGCGATGAGCTGGGCGCAACGGCTCAAGCGGGTCTTTTCCATCGACGTCACCGCCTGCGTCCACTGCGGTGGCACCGTGCGGATCGTCGCCAGCATCGAGGAACCCACCGCCATCCGCGCCATCCTCGCCCACTTCGAGAAGCACGGCGCGCGGGAAGAAGCGCACTACAGGCCCGCAGCGCGCGCGCCGCCAGTGCAAGCCGCGTGACGATCTGCCGGCTGCACAGCCGACGGCGAAACCGGAATCCGAGCCGATGCGGCCACGATCCGCAGGGCGGCGCTCGGCCCGCTGTCGGGAATCAGCGAAGCATGGCTGCTGACAACGCCGCTGCGTGGCCCCGCGATGCCGAAATCCCACTCACAGACGTCCGATCCGTGCCCAAAACGGGGCTTGCGCGACCGCCGCCTACCCAGCAGACTGCCCGAAAAGGGCGTTTGAACTTCCTATACGCAAGGAACGTCTCGCCTGCCAAATCGGGCCATGTGACGGCTGACCGCTTGGCGAGCGGATGCCGTTCCGGTAGCACCGCCAAGAGCGGTTCGGTCCATGTGCGACGGGAATGGCAGTCGGGTGGTTGGGGCGTGCCCGCGACGAACGCCACGTCCAACCTGCCGGCGCGAAGCTGCACCACCGCTTCACGGGCCGGGCCTTCGGCGATCTCGACTTCAACATCGGGGTAATCCTTGCGGTATTGGCCGATCAGCTTTGCGAGGAAGCTATGCGGAATCAGGGCATGGATACCGATACGAAGCCGGCCGCTTTCTCCGGCTGCCGCCATGCCGGCGGTTTTCACCGCATGGTCGAGTTGGTCAATACCTACGGCTATCCGCTCGACGAAATGGCGTCCGGCCTCGGTCAGCCGAACGCCGCGCGCATGACGCTCGAACAAGAGGATGCCGAGGTCTTCTTCCAGTGCCTTCACGCGGGCGCTGACGCTGGACTGTGCAACGCCGAGCGCGTTGGCGGCGTGACGGAAGTTGAGATATTCGGCGACAGCGAGAGTGTGAACTAAGGTCATCATTGGCACTCGCCCCGAAAGGAGATGATTGCTCAACAGATTTAATCCGTCATTTCTCCTAAGTCTACGCATGCCAAATCGCCATGACTAAATCACAATGAAGTTGCGAATGGTCTGCGTAGTATTGGCAGACATATTAAATAGAGGATCGCGCCGACAATCCAAACCCAACCGTTCCATGCCCCGGCGGTGGCAGAATAGAGTGCTGTGAAGCCAAGCGGTCCTGCGATAGAGCTTAGATTGGTGAGGCTCGTTAGCGTTCCTTGCAAAGCCCCTTGCTTGTTACTGCTGACATTGTTTGAGAGCATTGCCTGCAAGGCCGGCATGCCAACACCCCCGGCGGCAAGCAGCAACAGAATCGGGAACACCATCCATCCCTGCGTGGCAAAAGCCAGAAGAACGAAGCCAGTCGCATCCGCAGCCATGCCAAACAGCAGCGTGCGCCGCTCTCCAAGCCGGCTTGAAAGCGGGCCGGTAACAAACGCTTGGAAGATCGCATGTGTTGCCCCAAACGCCGCGAGCGACAAACCAACGGTCGCGGTGTTCCACTGAAAACGGTCCTCGCCATATATGACCCATAGGGCTGCAGGCACTTGGCCGATCAGTTGAATAATGAAGAAAACTGCGAAAAGCGCACCTAGCCCGCGCAATGCATCATCCAGCCGTAACAGAACGAATGGTTTGATGCGAACCGGCTTTCCGGTCCCGCCATGGCTGTGATGAGTCTCCTTGAGGAAAATGCAGGCAAGCAGGAACGCGAACCCGTTGAGAAGGGCGGCGGCGATAAACGGGGCATGAGCAGAGATACCACCGAGCATGCCACCAAGTGCTGGCCCGGCAATCATGCCCGCCCCATAACAGGCCCCCATGTAGCCGAACCAGCGTGCGCGAGAACCTTCCCCCGTCGAATCGGCAATGGTTGAGGCTGCTACAGCTCCGGTTGCGCCCGTGACGCCGGACACGAGTCGGCCGATATAGAGCACCCATAAGACCGGCGCTGATGCCATAATCGTGTAATCGACTGCGGCTCCTGCAAGAGAAGCCAGAAGTACCGGACGCCGACCGTAAGAATCCGAAAGCTGTCCAAGCATGGGCGCGAAGACGACCTGCATCAATGCATAGAGCGACAGCAAGGCACCATAGTGTCCAGCGACCTGCTCTGCTGGCACAAGCTCACGCAGAAGCGTCGGAAGGACGGGCATGATGAGGCCGAGACCCATGGCGTCAAGACCCACGATCAGCAGGGCAATGATGGCAGAGCTGCGCACCTGAAACTCCAGCGCCGCTCAATGGAGCGACTTTATCAACGATAAGGAGATGGACATATAACTTATCGGTGATAAATTGTCAAGCACTGGCGAAGGAACGTGAATGACCAAACTGGACAAGGGCACCGTGATCGCGGCGGCGCTAGAGCTGTTGAACGAGGTTGGCATGGACAGCCTGACGACGCGGAAGCTCGCTGAACGCCTCAAGGTTCAGCAGCCTGCGCTTTACTGGCATTTCCAGAACAAGCGAGCGCTGCTTGATGCGCTCGCCGAGGCGATGCTGGCGGAACGCCATACCCGCTCGCTACCCGAAGAGAATGAGGACTGGCGGGTGTTCCTGAAAGAGAATGCCCTGAGCTTCAGAACGGCGTTGCTCTCTTATCGGGACGGCGCGCGTATCCATGCCGGCACTCGACCGACAGAACCGAATTTTGGCACCGCCGAGACGCAAATACGCTTTCTCTGCGCGGAGGGCTTTTGTCCGAAGCGCGCCGTTTGGGCGCTCCGGGCGGTCAGTCACTATGTGGTCGGTTCCGTTCTCGAGCAGCAGGCATCTGATGCCGATGAGAGAGTTCCGGACAGGCCAGATGTGTCCGAGCAAGCACCGTCGTCCTTCCTGCACGATCTGTTTCACGAGTTGGAAACAGACGGCATGGATGCTGCGTTCAACTTCGGACTCGACAGCCTCATCGCTGGTTTCGAGCGGCTGCGTTCATCTACAACAGATTAGAGGCTTATGCCCCTTTGCCGCCCCAACTGCCACGACACCGATCCGCTTTGCACGATGCCCATGACCTCACGGCCGAGCTGGCGGTCGATGACCGGCCGCCACGGGACAAGGGAAATGAGCGGTATCTTGCCAGACAGGATACCGCCATTCACGAGGTTTCGAAGATTATTGCGCCGCATCGGAGCGGGCTTGCTTCCAGTCGTCGGCTAGACGACTGGCGACTTCTCGGTGGCAGCATCACGGGATCGAAGGAGCGCCAGCCCCAACGACACCAGCACTGCCATTGCCGTGGCGTAACAAATCACGGGCCACGCTGTATCGCCGTTTAACAGCGTCACCGCCAATGTCCCGACGATACTGACTATCAGGCTTTGGATGCAGAAGTAGAACGCAACCGCTGATCCAGCGATGTCGTCGAACTGCGCAAGTGCGCCGTTGGCGGTAACGGACACCGTGAAGACAATGCCGACCGCGACAACCCACATCGGCAGGATGAAGCTGAAAAATGACGGCGATCCGAAAAGTTGGCCGATCCCCAACAGGATCGCGCCGGAAACGAGCAACGCCATCCCGCGCGCTACGCATCCCGCGATACCCCATTTGGCAACGAAGGACTTTGCGAAGCGGGTTGTCGTGACCATGACCAGCGCGACAGTCGCGAAGGCCAAGCTAAATCCGATCTCGGAATAGCCGGCTTGGCCTATGAGAACACGGGGGGCTGTCGAGAAGAAAACGAAGAATGTGCCCATGCCGGCACTAAATCCGACCGTGTAAACCCAAAAGGCCGGACTCGCGAAGATCGGCAAAACAGATCGTTGCGTTCTGGCCTGATCCAACGGTCGGGTTTCATGCCACCTGAAACTGGCGTTTAAGAGTGCGAGCGAAGCCAGTGCAGCCAGTGTGATGAAGATCGCCTGCCATCCCCAAAACTCGCCGATCAGCGCACCGGCTATAGGGCCGAGCGCAGGCACGAACGCCAGCATCGAACTGAAAAGGCCGTAGATGACGGCACCTTCGGGACGATTGGCATATACGTCGCGCACGGTCGCGAAGGTGGCCACCAGCATGGCCGATGCTCCAACAGCCTGAACCAGACGAAACGCAACAAAGGCTAATGCAGTTGAAGAACAAGCCGCTCCCAGAGACGCAGCAACGAAAGCCGTTGCGCCTACAAGCAGGATCGGCCGTCGCCCGACGCGATCGGAGAGTGGCCCAAAGATCACTTGGCCCACACCGAGCATCACCATGTAGAGGCTCAACGTGAGTTGGATTATGGATGGAGTCGTGTTCAGGACGCCCGGCATCGCCGGAACGACTGGAAGATAAATATCCATCGCCAGCGAGGCGAGGATGTCGAAGGGAGCCATAAGCAGCAAGGCTGCCGGCAGCGTATAGGCCCACGCGGGGCGTGTGGTGGTCATGACGAATCAACCTCTCGATTAAGGATACCGGGCAGCGTCTGCTCGTCAGCAATCAGATGGGATTGGTCTTACAGAGCGCCGCAACAACAATTCTGATGTTGCGGCTTACTTGTCTGCTGACTTGGAATTTCCCATGCTGATGGCTCCACGATTACGAAATTGAATAGCAGATCTTATCGAATTAGTTGTTGCGTTGCAATGCGGTATCGTTGGCTCCTATAGCCCCAACCCCCGCTGCCGCCCTAACTGCCACGACACCGAACCGCCCTGCATGATACCCGCGACCTCGCGGCCGAGCTGGCGGTCGATGATCGGCCGCCACGGGACAAGGGTGAACTCGTGGCTCTTTTCCACGATGGCGAACTTGCCGCTCGTTAGCTGGACAGTCCCGGTGAACTTGCCGCTGACACTCTCACCATCCTTGGCGGCGCGGAACGGCAGCGCCTTGCCCTCGGCCATCTCCGCACCGGCGCGCGCAACTTCCCGCTCGCGCAGGGTGGCGAGAAGATTGCGCCGGTAGAAGATTCGGCCGTCCCTGTTGCGCGTGGCGTCGCGCTGTTCGATATGATGCTCGCGGCGCTGGTCCATGGCTTCGCGGACCTGTTGCCCGAAGCCGGTCGGCGCAAGGTCGGCCGTTTCGCCATGGACCAATCGCCGGTCCATCCCCGGATCGAGGATGAGCCGGTCGGCAGCGACCCCGCTCCGTCGCAAGGCGGAAACCCGCGCCTCGAAGAACCGCACAATCTCGTCGAGCGCGTCTTCGGGTCGAAGGTGACCGGTGCGGGTGGCGATGCCATCCCGCTGCGCTGAGTGCATAACCACCAGCCTGCAGTCCGCCTCAGCAATATCGGGATAGAGCGCAGGGTCAGGAAATCCTTGGATATCGTTCAGGTAGCCCACGCCGCGCTTGAGCGCATAGCGCTGGGTTTCCGGTTGGAAGCTGTCGATTGAAACACGGTGCATCTGATCGGACAGGGCGTCTAAGAGCGGCGCAATACGTCTGATCTCATCGGCCGGCGATACAGGCCTCGCGTCCGGATGGCTGGCGGCCGGTCCGACATCCACGACGTCTGATCCGACTCGCAGCATTTCGATCGCCGCGGTGACAGCGCCGGCGGGGTCTAGCCGCCGGCTCTCATCGAAGAAGGAGTCCTCGGTGAGATTCAGAATGCCGAACACCGTCACCATGGCGTCGGCCTCCGCAGCGACTTCCACGATGGGGATCGGGCGAGCAAAAAGGCAGCAATTATGAGCCCCATACCTACAAAGCCCCACGCATCAAGCTTTTGCCCATGAAGCAACCAGGCAATGGCTGTAATTATGACGACGCCGAGTCCCGACCAGACTGCATAAGCAACACCGACAGGGATGGATTTCAGAACCAGAGAAAGAAAATAAAATGCGATGCCATAACCGATTATGACAACGGCGGAAGGGGCAAGCTTAGTAAAGCCCTCGCTAGATTTTAATGCGGATGTTGCGATTACTTCGCCAACTATTGCGATAACAAGAAAAAGCCAGCCTTTCATGATATATCTCCCAATTTGTGTAGGGCTTATTATGCACGCTTAAAAATAATAAAAGCAGACTTGACCTGATAGTTTGGCTGTGAGCAATTATGTGCTTAGTGCATCTAACGCCGGAGTTAAGCCGCCGCGCGTAGCGCGGTCGGCTTGAACGAATTGTTAGACATCATTTACCAACTGACTTGATGATCTCGCCTTTCACAAAGCGAATAAATTCTTCCAAGTGATCTGCGCGTGAGGCCAAGTGATCTTCTTTTTGTCCCAGATAAGCTTGCTTAGCTTCAAGTAAGACGGGCTGATACTGGGCAGGTAGGCGTTTTATTGCCCAGTCGGCAGCGACATCCTTCGGCGCGATTTTGCCGGTTATTGCGCTGTACCAAATGCGGGACAACGTAAGCACTACATTTCGCTCATCGCCGGCCCAGTCGGGCTGCGAGTTCCATAGCTTCAAGGTTTCCCTCAGCGCCTCGAATAGATCCTGTTCAGGAACCGGGTCAAAGAATTCCTCCGCTGCCGGACCTACCAAGGCAACGCTATGTTCTCTTGCTTTTGTAAGCAGGATAGCTAGATCAATGTCGATCATGGCTGGCTCGAAGATACCCGCAAGAATGTCATTGCGCTGCCATTCTCCAAATTGCAGCTCGCGCTTAGCCGGATAACGCCACGGGATGATGTCGTCATGCACGACAAGGGTGACTTCTATAGCGCGGAGCGTCTCGCTCTCGCCAGGGAAAGCCGAAGCCTCCATAAGATCATTGAGCAATGCTCGCCGCGTCGTTTCATCAAGCTTTACGGCCACAGTAACCAACAAATCAATATCGCTGTATGGCTTCAGGCCGCCATCCACTGCGGAGCCGTACAAATGCACGGCCAGCAACGTTGATTCCAGATGGCGCTCAATGACGCTTAGCACCTCTGATAGTTGGTTCGAAATTTCGATGGTCACCGCTTCCCTCATGATGTCTAACGGGCGAGGTAAGCCGACCGCAGAATGCGGGTCGGCTTGACCGAAATGTTAGAACCAGAAGCCAAAACGGATAACTTGAATTTGGCGACGGGCGCTAACCGTGAAAAAACGCTGCGCCACCGAGGCGGCACAGCACTGCAAAAACGATAGCTGCTTGCGCTTGCTACGCAAGGGCTAGAGGCCAAAAAGACTGAAAACCTGCGCAGCCCATGCAGGCGAAGCCCGGAAAAAGGCAAAACAGGCACTGAATAACGCCTGAAAAGCTAAATGCCGTTTGAATAAACATGAGCTAACCATGCTGGGTTTCAGTGGTGCTAACGTTGGACGTAACGAGAGCCGGAGCGCAGCGGAGGGAACCAAAATGCGCAGCATTTTGGCGTCCCGTTGACGGAATGGTTAGCCGTTTCGACGCGCATAAACGGAGTGGGTGTACGGAATTACAGCTTGAATGGTTTCGGTTGAGACAAGCTCGAATTCTGTTCGTTGAGCATTGGGAAGAAGGCGTCACCCTCGAAGGTTTGATGTACCTCAGATAGAAACACGCCGTGGGCGTGAGGTAGTGCCAGAGTGTATATCTCAGCTCCGCCCGCGACGTAGAGTTCATTGCCGAGTTCGGATGCCAAAGCGATAGCGTGCGACAGCGTTGAAACAACTACGCAGCCAGTGGCGCGGTAGTTAGCTTGGCGTGAGATTACCAATGTGTGACGGTTCGGTAGAGGCTTGCCGATAGACTCAAAGGTCTTTCGCCCCATGACAACGACTTTTCCCTCAGTGAGTCTGCGAAAAATCTTCTGCTCACCCGGAATTTTCCAGGGGATATTAGGACCATTGCCAATAACCCGATTGGCTCCCATCGCAGCAACGAGATAAATGCGTACTGATTCCGAGTTCATATGGCTAACTTTGTTTTAGGGCGACTGCCCTGCTGCGTAACATCGTTGCTGCTCCATAACATCAAACATCGACCCACGGCGTAACGCGCTTGCTGCTTGGATGCCCGAGGCATAGACTGTACAAAAAAACAGTCATAACAAGCCATGAAAACCGCCACTGCGCCGTTACCACCGCTGCGTTCGGTCAAGGTTCTGGACCAGTTGCGTGAGCGCATACGCTACTTGCATTACAGCTTACCAACCGAACAGGCTTATGTCCACTGGGTTCGTGCCTTCATCCGTTTCCACGGTGTGCGTCACCCGGCAACCTTGGGCAGCAGCGAAGTCGAGGCATTTCTGTCCTGGCTGGCGAACGAGCGCAAGGTTTCGGTCTCCACGCATCGTCAGGCATTGGCGGCCTTGCTGTTCTTCTACGGCAAGGTGCTGTGCACGGATCTGCCCTGGCTTCAGGAGATCGGAAGACCTCGGCCGTCGCGGCGCTTGCCGGTGGTGCTGACCCCGGATGAAGTGGTTCGCATCCTCGGTTTTCTGGAAGGCGAGCATCGTTTGTTCGCCCAGCTTCTGTATGGAACGGGCATGCGGATCAGTGAGGGTTTGCAACTGCGGGTCAAGGATCTGGATTTCGATCACGGCACGATCATCGTGCGGGAGGGCAAGGGCTCCAAGGATCGGGCCTTGATGTTACCCGAGAGCTTGGCACCCAGCCTGCGCGAGCAGCTGTCGCGTGCACGGGCATGGTGGCTGAAGGACCAGGCCGAGGGCCGCAGCGGCGTTGCGCTTCCCGACGCCCTTGAGCGGAAGTATCCGCGCGCCGGGCATTCCTGGCCGTGGTTCTGGGTTTTTGCGCAGCACACGCATTCGACCGATCCACGGAGCGGTGTCGTGCGTCGCCATCACATGTATGACCAGACCTTTCAGCGCGCCTTCAAACGTGCCGTAGAACAAGCAGGCATCACGAAGCCCGCCACACCGCACACCCTCCGCCACTCGTTCGCGACGGCCTTGCTCCGCAGCGGTTACGACATTCGAACCGTGCAGGATCTGCTCGGCCATTCCGACGTCTCTACGACGATGATTTACACGCATGTGCTGAAAGTTGGCGGTGCCGGAGTGCGCTCACCGCTTGATGCGCTGCCGCCCCTCACTAGTGAGAGGTAGGGCAGCGCAAGTCAATCCTGGCGGATTCACTACCCCTGCGCGAAGGCCATCGGTGCCGCATCGAACGGCCGGTTGCGGAAAGTCCTCCCTGCGTCCGCTGATGGCCGGCAGCAGCCCGTCGTTGCCTGATGGATCCAACCCCTCCGCTGCTATAGTGCAGTCGGCTTCTGACGTTCAGTGCAGCCGTCTTCTGAAAACGACAATGGAGGTGGTAGCCGAGGGGGCACTGTTGCAAAGTTAGCGATGAGGCAGCCTTTTGTCTTATTCAAAGGCCTTACATTTCAAAAACTCTGCTTACCAGGCGCATTTCGCCCAGGGGATCACCATAATAAAATGCTGAGGCCTGGCCTTTGCGTAGTGCACGCATCACCTCAATACCTTTGATGGTGGCGTAAGCCGTCTTCATGGATTTAAATCCCAGCGTGGCGCCGATTATCCGTTTCAGTTTGCCATGATCGCATTCAATCACGTTGTTCCGGTACTTAATCTGTCGGTGTTCAACGTCAGACGGGCACCGGCCTTCGCGTTTGAGCAGAGCAAGCGCGCGACCATAGGCGGGCGCTTTATCCGTGTTGATGAATCGCGGGATCTGCCACTTCTTCACGTTGTTGAGGATTTTACCCAGAAACCGGTATGCAGCTTTGCTGTTACGACGGGAGGAGAGATAAAAATCGACAGTGCGGCCCCGGCTGTCGACGGCCCGGTACAGATACGCCCAGCGGCCATTGACCTTCACGTAGGTTTCATCCATGTGCCACGGGCAAAGATCGGAAGGGTTACGCCAGTACCAGCGCAGCCGTTTTTCCATTTCAGGCGCATAACGCTGAACCCAGCGGTAAATCGTGGAGTGATCGACATTCACTCCGCGTTCAGCCAGCATCTCCTGCAGCTCACGGTAACTGATGCCGTATTTGCAGTACCAGCGTACGGCCCACAGAATGATGTCACGCTGAAAATGCCGGCCTTTGAATGGGTTCATGTGCAGCTCCATCAGCAAAAGGGGATGATAAGTTTATCACCACCGACTATTTGCAACAGTGCCCTGTGATGGGATACGCGTCGTGGGACCGATCACCCTACGAGGAGACTCTGAATGGCGCTCGGCTGGATGACGAAGCCCGCCGTACCTGGCTGCCGTTCGATCCCGCAACAGCCGGGACTTACCGTGGGTTCGGCCTGCTGAATCAATTTCTGGTTCAAGCCCCCGGCGCGCGGCGCAGCGCGCACCCCGATGCATCGATGGTCGCGGTTGGTCCGCTGGCTGAAACGCTGACGGAGCCTCACGAACTCGGTCACGCCTTGGGGGAAGGATCGCCCGTCGAGCGGTTCGTTCGCCTTGGCGGGAAGGCCCTGCTGTTGGGTGCGCCGCTAAACTCCGTTACCGCATTGCACTACGCCGAGGCGGTTGCCGATATCCCCAACAAACGGTGGGTGACGTATGAGATGCCGATGCTTGGAAGAGACGGTGAAGTCGCCTGGAAAACGGCATCGGATTACGATTCAAACGGCATTCTCGATTGCTTTGCTATCGAAGGAAAGCCGGATGCGGTTGAAACTATAGCAAATGCTTACGTGAAGCTCGGTCGCCATCGAGAAGGTGTCGTGGGCTTTGCTCAGTGCTACCTGTTCGACGCGCAGGACATCGTGACGTTCGGCGTCACCTATCTTGAGAAGCATTTCGGAACCACTCCGATCGTGCCTCCGCACGAGGCCGTCGAGCGCTCTTGCGAGCCTTCAGGTTAGAGGCCGTCGACAATGATAATCTGGATCAACGGACCTTTCGGCGCCGGAAAGACGACGCTCGCTAAGCGGCTGCGCGATCGGCGTTCCAAATCGCTGATCTTTGACCCCGAGGAAATCGGGTTCGTGGTGAAAGAAACGGTCCCCATGCCAGCGAGCGGAGACTATCAGGATCTCCCCTTGTGGAGGGGACTTACGATCGCGGCGGTCAGGGAGATTCGAAGGAATTACTCGCAGGACATCATCATCCCAATGACGCTCGTGCACCCGGACTATCTGACTGAGATACTCGACGGGGTAAGGCGGATCGACGATCAGCTGCTGCACATCTTTCTGACGCTCAACGAGGACCTATTGCGTCACCGGATCGCGAACCAGACCATGCATCCTGACCCGAATCGAAATGCGGAGATTCGAGAGTGGCGATTAGCGAATGTCGCCCGATGCTTGGCCGCAAGGGAACGGCTTCCATGCACAACCCGTGTTCTCGATAGTGGTGCACACACCAGCGATGAACTCGCAGCGATGGTGCTCGACGGAATCGATGGGCGCACCTGATCGCCTTCGACGCCTGCGCAAAGCGTAGCGCGAGGGTGGCGGGCTCACGACCAAACGCCCAGAGGTCGATCATCGCAGGGATGTTTGGCTTTGTGGTGCGGACGACGGGACTCGAACCCGTACTCTCACAGAGAAGCAGATTTTCGTACCACCTCGACTTTCGCCGCCGTCTGATGACGTTCGTGGTCTGGACTGTCCCTTCGCCATTGCCCGAAGGCTTTAGGCGCCGCCCGTCCAGTCTCTACACCTTCCCCCGAAGGGGCTTGGCTCGGGATTGGCTTAGGGTATTGCCCGTTAGCGTTCCCCGACTTTGAGCGGTTCTACTCCGCGGATTTCCCCGCGGGCACTCCAATTTTAAAGTCTGCTGCGTCTACCGATTTCGCCACGTCCGCCTTTTTTCGCCGTTCCTAGCGCTCGTGCGATGCACCTATGTTGCACCTAGCGCCGAATCGTTCTTCGTCATCCTGAAAACCACGTCTCCTAAAGCCTTGCATAGCTTATCTTTTCTCCACCACGAACTTTTTTGTGGGATGGTAGAAAAAAAGCTTTTTAAGTCCGCTGGCTTGCCAGGCCTTGTTAGCTTGTACGGTCATGGTTATCGGGTAAAGAATATTGACGGCATCGCTGGTGTCGGTGGCTGAAAAGCCGGCTCCCATCAGGGCAATAGCCATTTCAGATGCAGGCGTACAGGGCAATGGTCAACAGCTACAGCCTGTCTGACGATTCCGGCGTCATGGCTGCGGCGGCTATCACGCATTTTTTGTTCGGTCAGGCGGTGTTTTCGTACCTCAATGGTTGGAGCGTGTTGATCGGACCTGGTACAGGTTTGGACAGCACGGGCTGCAAATACGCAAGGGATTTAATGGGCCTGGTGGCGTTCACGGCTTTTATCGTGACGTTTCTGTTCAGGGGCTACTCATAATCTCGTGGCTCGGCGGTTCCCGGCACACCATGACAGTAAGGAAGGACCCTGTGTCTCAACTCTCCCAGCTTCGAAGCCCCGCCGCCGTGCAGGCTGCCATCGATGAGTTCGTGCAACTGGGCCGCACGAAATTCCTGGCGCGCCACGGCTACGGCAAGTCCCGCGACTTCCTGGTACGTGATCCGAAGACCGGCACCGATTGCGATTCCAAGGCCATCGCCGGTGTGGCCTTCGGCAAGCAATTTCCCGAGCAGGGCCCGCTCACTGCTGACAGCTTCTCCGGTGGCGAGACGACCGTCGTTCCGGCGCTGACGCGGCTCGGGTTTCGCATCATTCGCATCGGCGAAGACTGGTCCGAAGAAGAGGTCCTGGCCACGGTCGAAGACTATTTCGACATGCTGCGTGCCGAGGCGGCTGGGGAGCCGTACCACAAGTCCGAGCACAACCAGGCACTGCGCCAACTGCTGAACGGTCGCAGCAAGTCTTCAGTCGAGCTCAAGCACCAGAACATTAGCGCCGTACTCGATGCCCTGGGCCTGCCCTATATCAACGGCTACAAGCCACGCGGCAACAGCCAACTGCTGCTGCGTAAATCCGTACACGCCTACGTTCTGGAACATCAGCAGACGGTCGGCGCTCTTGTCGATGCCCTGGAGGAGGTAAAACTTCCGGGTGACAAAACCTACCGAGCGGCTTTGGTAGAACCACCCGCCCGTGAAGTGCTTGTGCGTACCCCGGCATCTCTACGGCAACGCCTACCGCGAAAGTTCGATTATGCCGCTCGCGATGAAGCCAACCGCAAGCTGGGCCGGGCAGGGGAGCAGTGGGTGATTGGCTACGAACAGCAACGCCTGACCGAGCTCGGCCACCCAGAGCTTTTTCAGCGGCTGGATTGGGTGTCCGACACCCAGGGAGACGGTGCGGGGTTCGACATCCTGTCGTTCGAAGAGGACGCCCATGAGCGCTTCATCGAGGTGAAAACCACCAATGGCGGGGTAGGCTCGTCTTTCTTGGTCAGCCACAACGAACTCGAATTCTCCAAGGAGGCGGGCGATCAATTCCATCTGTATCGCGTGTTCCAGTTTCGGGACGGTCCGCGCCTGTTCACGCTACCCGGCGACCTCAGCCAACATGTGCATCTCAAGCCGACGGACTACCGGGCGAGTTTCCGGAGTTTGGTGGGGTAAAGGCAGGGTTCTGTTGAGCCGAATGGCTGTGTGCGGCCGATTCTGTTGAAAAAGTAGCGGCCTCCCCATGCCGTTGGCAAAATTGCTTTGTCAGCGAGCGTGGGGGCGAACAGCATGATGGGACAGTTACCGGGAGGACAGCAGCGCCTGTTCTACTCGTTCAATCTGGAAGATCACGTCCCGGCCCAACATCTCCTGCGCAGCATCGACCAGTGCTTGGATCTCAGTGATCTACGTGCCTACCTGGCAGATTTCTATAGCCCCATCGGGCGTCCCTCGATTGACCCGGAGTTGATGGTGCGCATGCTGGTCGTCGGCTACTGCTATGGCATTCGTTCCGAGCGGCGATTGTGCGAAGAGGTGCACCTGAACCTGGCCTATCGCTGGTTCTGCCGGTTGGGTCTGGAAGACGAAGTCCCCAATCACTCGACCTTCTCGAAGAATCGCCATGGGCGTTTTCGTGACAGCGATCTATTCCGCTGGTTATTCAATGAGGTGCTGCGGCGCTGCATGGCAGCCGGCCTAGTCAAGGGTGAAGGTTTCGCCGTCGACGCCAGCATCATTAAGGCGGATGCCAGCCGGCAACGTGGGGTGGCGGGAGATGAGGTCGATTGGAACGATCCAAAGCTCAGCAGCCGCGCAGTGCGCGAGTACCTCGAAGCCCTTGATGAAGAGGCGCTGGCTGAGGCTCTTCCCAAGAAAATTTCGCTCACTGATCCTCAGTCCCGTTGGACAGCAGCGCCAGGTGGCCCGGCCTTTTTTGCCTACTCCACGAATTACCTGATCGACACTGAGCACGGTGTGATCATGGACGTGGAAGCTACCCCGGCGCACCGTACCGCCGAAGTCGATTCGACTAGGACGATGGTCGAGCGTGTCGAGGCGCAGTTCGATCTCACACCGGAACGCCTTATCGGCGATACCGCTTATGGCACCGCCCCGATGCTGGCCTGGATGGTCGAAGAAAAGGACATCGAACCGCATGTGCCGGTGTGGGACAAGACCGAGCGCAAGGACGACAGCCTCTCCAGTAACGACTTTCACTGGAGTCAGGACGCCAATGAATATCGCTGCCCAGCCGGCAAACCGCTACGCAGTGAATGGCGCGCCTTCACCCAGCAAAGGTCGCGGGTAACTAAGGCCAAAACCGTCATTTACCGCTCCAGCCAAACCGACTGCGCCACCTGCCCGTTGAAAGCGAAATGCTGCCCCAACACGCCGAATCGGAAGATCGTCCGCAGCATCCATGAGGCTGCCCGCGACGTGGCTCGACGCATCGCCAAGACACCGGAGTACCTCGTCTCTCGCTGCGAACGAAAGAAGGTGGAGATGCTTTTCGCCCACCTCAAACGGATCATGAAACTCGACCGTTTACGACTGCGTGGCCTAACGGGTGCCACTGACGAATTCACCTTGGCTGCGATGGTGCAGAACCTGCGCCGCATGGCCAAGCTTTTGCCTCAAGGGCCACCGCTGACGGGATAGGTATGCCTGCTACGAGCAGAAACCCTCAAATTAACCCTTAAACCTGAGCAAGGACGCTCAGTGAAACGCCGGAAGGCAACTTGAAGTGGCTTGCAGCCACTTCGACAGCAGGCACACCTGATCGGCAGGCTGCCGCTAAAGCTACTTTTTCAACAGAATCGGCCGATTTGTGCCGGTCGTCAAGGACCGCTTCGGATCACTCTCAACCGGATCGCGGGCCAGCTGATTTGCTAAAACCCGCGCCAAACTCAACGAAGGATTTCGCATGATCCGTTTTTTTTGGCGATCACGCTCGGCCTGATGGTTGGCTGCTCGTCGAGTTCAAGTTCGATCTGATCAGTGAGCGGTAGCGCAAGTGGATCGCCTCAGCCAAGCAGCGTTGTTGCCGGCGGCCGGAAGAAAGCCTTGAACTAGTAGCGGAAAGGATGAAACTTTATTTTTACGATTCTCAGCATTTTCCAAGGTTGAGCGAAAATTAGGATGATACTTTAATGATTCCGGCCTCCATCCCCACAAAACGCTTGCAGATGGCAGAATTGAAATAAGTCATTGTTTTAAATGGATTTTTGCAGGAATTGCTACGTTGCAGGGTCCTGTAGTTAGGATGACACTTTATTTTCCTCCCACAGGCCTCGTGATACGCCTATTTTTATAGGTTAATGTCATGATAATAATGGTTTCTTAGACGTCAGGTGGCACTTTTCGGGGAAATGTGCGCGGAACCCCTATTTGTTTATTTTTCTAAATACATTCAAATATGTATCCGCTCATGATACAATAACCCTGGTAAATGCTTCAATAATATTGAAAAAGGAAGAGTATGAGTATTCAACATTTTCGTGTCGCCCTTATTCCCTTTTTTGCGGCATTTTGCCTTCCTGTTTTTGCTCACCCAGAAACGCTGGTGAAAGTAAAAGATGCTGAAGATCAGTTGGGTGCACGAGTGGGTTACATCGAACTGGATCTCAACAGCGGTAAGATCCTTGAGAGTTTTCGCCCCGAAGAACGTTTTCCAATGATGAGCACTTTTAAAGTTCTGCTATGTGGTGCGGTATTATCCCGTGTTGACGCCGGGCAAGAGCAACTCGGTCGCCGCATACACTATTCTCAGAATGACTTGGTTGAGTACTCACCAGTCACAGAAAAGCATCTTACGGATGGCATGACAGTAAGAGAATTATGCAGTGCTGCCATAACCATGAGTGATAACACTGCGGCCAACTTACTTCTGACAACGATCGGAGGACCGAAGGAGCTAACCGCTTTTTTGCACAACATGGGGGATCATGTAACTCGCCTTGATCGTTGGGAACCGGAGCTGAATGAAGCCATACCAAACGACGAGCGTGACACCACGATGCCTGCAGCAATGGCAACAACGTTGCGCAAACTATTAACTGGCGAACTACTTACTCTAGCTTCCCGGCAACAATTAATAGACTGGATGGAGGCGGATAAAGTTGCAGGACCACTTCTGCGCTCGGCCCTTCCGGCTGGCTGGTTTATTGCTGATAAATCTGGAGCCGGTGAGCGTGGGTCTCGCGGTATCATTGCAGCACTGGGGCCAGATGGTAAGCCCTCCCGTATCGTAGTTATCTACACGACGGGGAGTCAGGCAACTATGGATGAACGAAATAGACAGATCGCTGAGATAGGTGCCTCACTGATTAAGCATTGGTAACTGTCAGACCAAGTTTACTCATATATACTTTAGATTGATTTAAAACTTCATTTTTAATTTAAAAGGATCTAGGTGAAGATCCTTTTTGATAATCTCATGACCAAAATCCCTTAACGTGAGTTTTCGTTCCACTGAGCGTCAGACCCCAGCACCTGGTCGCTTTCAGCTGTAAGCGTCGCGGTTTCTGCCCGAGCTGTGGGGCGCGGCGGATGGCCGAAAGTGCCGCCTTGCTGGTTGATGAAGTACTGCCTGAACAACCCATGCGTCAGTGGGTGTTGAGCTTCCCGTTTCAGCTGCGTTTCCTGTTTGGGGTCGTTTGCGGGAAGGGGCGGAATCCTACGCTAAGGCTTTGGCCAGCGATATTCTCCGGTGAGATTGATGTGTTCCCAGGGGATAGGAGAAGTCGCTTGATATCTAGTATGACGTCTGTCGCACCTGCTTGATCGCGGCCGCGATAGCTAGATCGCGTTGCTCCTCTTCTCCATCCGCGTTCCAAGCTGCGGAAAGGCACCCATAAGCGTACGCCTGGTCGAGCAGGCGACGCGGATCGACGTCCAGCGCACGAGAGAATGCGTCCGCCATCTGTGCAATGCGTCTAGGATCGAGACAAAGGTCGTCTCTGTCAGCCGGATCGTAGAACATATTGGCGGCGCCAAAGCCCACTTCACCGACCAGACCGACGGGATCTATCACCAGCCAGCCGCGACTGGAGAACATGATGTTTTCATGATGCAGATCGCCATGTAGCCCACGCAGTTCCGAGGCATTGCTCATCATTTGATCGGCTATAATCGCCGCGTGGACGTAGTCAGTTTGACAACCTGCGTTTTGATCATCGCGCGCCCGCTGAAACAAAGCTGCAAAGCGATCCCGGATCGGGAGAAGGGCAGAAGGCAGGGGTTCCTCAGATGCGGCATACAGCTTCGCCATTAGTTCCGCTGCAATTTCGGTCGCCTGGTAGTCGCCGTGCTCGGCAACGATGTGAGAGAGCATTCGCTCCCCGGCATATTCGAGCAACATCAGATTGTTCTCACGACCGAGCAACCGGACTGCTCCCCTCCCATTGCGCCATACCAGATAGTCGGCCCCGCGCAGTTCATCAGCAATGTCTTCTATAGGTTTCAATCCCTTGACGATTGCAGGAGTCCCGTCTGGCAATGAAACTTTCCAAACGAGGCTGGAAAAGGTGTCCGCAATGAGAACAGGTTGCGAAACGTGCCAATGAGCAGGAAAAACAGGCGGCATGAACATCAACCCCAAGTCAGAGGGTCCAATCGCAGATAGAAGGCAAGGCGTTCGCGGTCGGGGGCTTCGATCCCCAATACATTGAATAGGACAGCGAAGGCGCGCTCTGCTTCATCTGGCGCTGCCCAGTTCTCTTCGGCGTTAGCAATCATGAGTGCCAAATCGGCATAGCGATCTGCTGTTCCGAGCCGCCCAAGGTCGATCAGACCCGTGCATTGAAGAGTTTTAGGGTCCACCATGAAGTTCGGCATGCAGGGATCACCATGGCAAACAACCATATCGGTGCGCTCTTGGTCGAGCCGCACCGGTAGCTCTCGTTCGACACGAGCCAAAAGATCGAGCTGCGGCGTACTCTTGTCCTCGTCCGGTAAGAAGTCGGGATTGACGGCATTGCGGGACACCACATCAACGGCGCGTCCGAACATTCGCGACAGCCTGCGCTCAAACGGACATTGATCAACCGATAGGCTGTGAACAGCGCCAAGTTGCTGCCCCATTGACGGCCACGCTTTGAGCAAATCCGCTCCAGACAGATCAGCCGCCGGTACTCCCGGAATTGCCGTTATCACCAAGCATGCACCCTCCTGTTCCTCCTGCCAGTTGATGACCTCGGGGCAAGCCACACCTCGACCTTTGAGCCAAATGAGGCGGTCACGCTCTCCAGCGAGCTCACCGCGGCGGGAAGCAGGTGCGATTTTCGCGAAGGCATGCCCGTCACCACGTCGAAAAACAAAATCACCAGATTCTCCGCCTCTGACAGGCAACCAGTCAGAATGCGATTCACCAAAAAAAATATTAGTTCGATTCAATGGAGGTTCCTTCAGTTTTCTGATGAAGCGCGAATATAGAGAAATATCCCGAATGTGCAGTTAACGAATTCTTGCGGTTTCTTTCAGCGCCGCCAATACCGCCAGCCCGTCGCGCAAGGGGCGCGGCTCGTGTGTGCGGATGAAGTCAGCTCCACCTGCGGCGGCGGCAAGCTCTGCAGCGAGTGTCGCGGCCCCGACATCCCCCGGACCACGGCCTGTGAGCGCGCGCAGAAAGGATTTGCGCGAAACAGACAGAAGCACCGGCAAATCGAAGCGCAGCCGCAATTCATCGAACCGCGCCAGCACCGAGAGCGAGGTTTCGGGAGCAGCCCCCAGAAAAAACCCCATGCCGGGATCAAGGACAAGGCGGTTGCGTTTGATACCGGCACCCGTCAGCGCCGCGATGCGCGCGTCAAAGAACGCCGCAATGTGATCCATGATGTCGCCAGCGGGTGCCTCGCGCCGATCTGCCTGCCCGTCTTGCACCGAATGCATAACGACGAGTTTGGCAGATGATTTCGCCAATTGCGGATAGAACGCAGCGTCTGGAAAACCGCGAATATCATTGAGATAGGCCACACCACGCGACAAGGCATAGGCTTGCGTCGCGGGTTGATAACTGTCGAGCGAGACGGGAATGCCATCTGCCTTGAGCGCGTCCAGCACCGGCGCGATACGCGCGATTTCTGTGTCGGACGAAACAGGCGCGGCGTCGGGATTGCTGGATGCCGGACCGAGGTCGATCACATCTGCCCCCTCGGCCATCAGCTTACGCGCCTGCGCAATGGCTGCGTCTGGCGCCAGATACCGGCCTCCATCGGAGAAACTGTCCGAGGTTATGTTGACGATGCCGAAAATGATGAGCGATTTATTCATGGGGGCTTCTATAATAATAATAATCGAGCATGAGTCTCATACGGATGCTCGGGTCGAAAGGGAATCCCCAGGCGAGTAACCTGTTTGCGGTGATCCATTAGCTGCAGGAGCAGAATAGCATACATCTGGAAGCAAAGCCAGGAAAGCGGCCTATGGAGCTGTGCGGCAGCGCTCAGTAGGCAATTTTTCAAAATATTGTTAAGCCTTTTCTGAGCATGGTATTTTTCATGGTATTACCAATTAGCAGGAAAATAAGCCATTGAATATAAAAGATAAAAATGTCTTGTTTACAATAGAGTGGGATAAATGGACGCTAAAGAACTGAACCACATGATAGCTGAGGCCTACAGCCGGGATTTGCAAAAGCCTGAGCTGGTATCGTTCAAAGAGGTGAGTCGCTGGGGGCGTAAGTACGGTTTCCCCGTCGTATGCACTCTGGCCGATGAAAGTGAAGAAAAGCAGATCCACTGGGCTGCCAGTTTGCTCATTCAAGTAGCCGGTACTTGGCCGCGAGAAGATATGCCGGAATTGCTCACACCGGAACGGGGCTCCGCGCTGTTCAACGATGCGATGCAGTTATTGGCGAATGGGCTTGGAGCAGCAAATCAATTGCGCTGACAGCACAAACCTTGTCAATAAGCGGCCTTCATGGCCGTTTTTTTGTTTAAAGTTTGTTTTAACAGAACCATAATTAGATATTGCAGTATCATTTTATGATCGCTACAATCTTTCACATGTGAAAGTTTGGGGGTGGTCTTGATCACCTGCGAGAAACCAAAATAGAGGTGGGTATGGCAAAAGTAATCAGCTTCGCCAACCAGAAAGGCGGAGTGGGTAAGAGTACCCTCTGTATCCAGCAGGCCTTTTATCTGGCGTTACAGAAGAAAAAGAAAGTGCTGGTCTTGGATATGGATGGTCAGGGGAACACGTCCTCTCGACTGGCCCCCAGACGAGAGCTTGAGGATGGTGACTACGAGCCCATCCTCACAGGAACCAAAACCGCAGAGCTGTTCGCTTACGAGCTGGACGGCATTGAGGTCATGCACTGCCCTTGCGGTGCAGACCTCATTCATACGCCGAAAAACGACCCGGATCTGTTTGAGATGGAGGCTGTGCCTCTTGACCAGGCCATGAATCCGGCTCGCCATTTGGCTGAGCTGTTTGAGAACTACGACTACGTGCTGATTGATTGTCCGCCTAGCCTCGGCAGAAAGCTGGTGGCAGCGTTGGTGATGTCTACCCATGTGGCATGTCCAGTAAAGCTCTCTGGCTTCGCTGTGGACGGCGTAGAAGGTCTCCTGAACACGATTATTGGTGTGCGCGAGGCGTACAACCAAGATTTGGAGATCCTGGGCATCGTGATCAACGACATGGACCGCTCTGTCAATCACGACAAAGCCCTCAAGTCGCTGGAGAACACAGTTCCGGATCTGTTGTTTGAGAACAAAATTATGCACCGGCCTCCGCTCGATACGGCGACGACTGATGGCATCCCTGTCTGGGAGCTTCGCTATGGACATGTCGCGGCCAAAGAAGTTGAGGCGGTGTTGGAAGAACTATTAGAGAAGGTGGGCTAAGCGATGGCATTGAACAATTTAAAAGGCCTGTCCGAACTTGCTAAAGCCGCCAAAGGCAAGAAAGGCAAAGAGGTTCTTACCGTACCTGTTGACGACGTTGTATCCAAGGTCCAGGTTCGTAAGCGCTTCCGTAACATTGAAGAGCTGGCGGCAACCTTGCTGACCGAAGGGCAGCAGTCTCCGATCATCGTGTTCCCGAAGAACGAAGAAGGCAAGTTCGTCATCCAAAAAGGGGAGCGGCGTTGGAGAGCGTGTAAACACGCTGGTATCGAGACCATTGACTTGGTGGTGAATGATAAGGTCCAGAACAACTTGGACGAGACTGCTGGTGAGCTGATCGAAAACATCCAGCGGGATGACTTGACTCCGGTAGAGATTGCCGAGGCGTTAAACCTGTTTATTGAAGAAGGTTGGAAGCAAAAGGATATTGCTGATCGGCTCGGTAAGAATATCACTTTCGTATCTACGCATCTGTCGTTGCTCAAGCTACCTGACTGTGTGCGTGAGTTATACGATAATGAAGTATGTTCTGATACAGAGACCTTGAATAACCTTCGTCTCTTGTTCGATCTGAATGAAGAAAGATGTCGCGCCGTCTGCGCGGTGGCTATGTCTGACGGGATTACTCGTAAACAAAGCCGTGAGCTGCTGAATGATGCCAAACGTATCAAAGACGAAATGGAAAAAGGCCCACTGACTGGCTCCCACCAGAATGATGAGCTTGGCGCTGGCAACACCGACGAGCAATCCCTCAACTCGGGTGGGGATGGTACGTCGGAACAAACCGGGAATGACGACCTGAACCTTGCCCAGGAGGAACTGGAAGGGGGTAAAAATTCCAATGGTCAGGACGATGATGACGAAGACCCTTTGCGTGATGAAGAGGGTGAGCACAAAGATCCTGTCAAGCAGCCAGATAACAGCGGCAAGGACAAAGATGAAGAAGGCGGTGATGCTCTTCCTCCTCTGCCGAAGGACAAGGAATGGAAGAACGTCCGGGCTGACAGTTTGATTTTTGCTGTCAACGTTAACCTGGATGGCGAGACCAAACGTGGAGTCATCATGACCGACCGTGTTGCTCTGGTTCCGTCTACTGTCTGGGTTAAAACGCTCGATGGCGAAGGCAAGGAAAAGCATGTTCATGTGCCTGTGTCAGACATTGAACTCCTGAGTGTCGAAGGCTAATAAAGGAGGCCCAGCCAGAGAGGTTGGGCCTGTCAAGAACAGGTGAATATGAAGATCTCACAGGACATGAAAAGAAAATTTGCTTTGGTGAATGCCCTGTCTAAAACGGAGAAGCCAAGTCTCCAAGACCTTCACAAGGCAACAAATATTCCTGAATCAACGATCAAGAGACAGTTGTCTGCCCTGCGTGATGAGTTCGGAATGAATATCTTGTTCGTCAGGGAGTCTACCGGCGAACGAGGTGCCACCGGCTACTACATGCTGACAGACTGGGGGATCTTAGACAGGTCTTCGTTCTTGAACCGGTACGGAAAACTGTAAGGTGCCATAGAGCAGCGCATTGAATGCAAAACCCGCCAATCGGCGGGTTTTTTTATGCTGCCACGGTAGCGGCGGTTGCTGGAGGTTTTTCGGCGTAGTAGGCGATGTTCTTGGTTCGTCTGCTAAGGGTGTCTATGCCGACGATACTCAGCGTTTTGGGAGTGGTATTGCGGGACTCGAAATAATGGAATAGCTGGATCATGCAGCACTTCACCATCAACGGATCGATGTCTTCCAGGTAGATTGAGGCTTCTCTCAATGCTTCGGGACCGTGGTTCTCGATCAGGTTTTCCATCCAGTGAATGGCGTTGATGCCAGAACCACAGCAGGGCTCATAAAAGTCTGCCGAAGACTGTGAGCCAACAATGAGTGACATCAAGCGGCCAATCTCTGGAGGAGTGGGGAAGTAATTGGTGCCCTTCTTGTGGAAGCCAGACATGCTTAGGACGTAACCCAAAACATCGCTGGTGGGGTCGCGCTTAATGGCGGCAGACAGGACGTGAGAGAGCTCGAAGGCGACCGGCTGAAGTTCTTCCGGGATCTCCTCCTTGGCTGGGTATAGGCCAGTCTGCAAGTATGCCCACTGGTCAATAAAGGCCTCAACAAACCGAGATGTGCCCATTCTGTATCGGGACTGCTCGATGAGAGATAAAGCCTTGGATGTAAGTTGCTGTGTTTCTGGTGACATAAGCGCTCCAGTTTGTTCTGACGAAACATTCAAGAGGTAGAAACGAAGAACCCCGCCGAAGCGAGGTTCTTTGCTTTCCTGCCTGATCGCCTTAATGCCGAAGCAAAGACGTCTTGATAAAGTCGGGGCAACCGGACATTTCCCGGTCGATGAAGTCCTGACGTTTCGCCAGCGGCCATTTCATGAACGCCGCGAGCGGGATGCGCTTATTCGTGTTAGTATTGCCTTGCAGCATAACAAAGCTCCTTAATTGCTTGATTGTGTTGTAAGGGCTGCAACGAAGGTCGAAGAGCGATGCGGCCCTTATTTATGATTATTACAGCATCATAAAATAATATCAAGGGACAATAAAACGATACCAAGAAACAAAACTTTCACATGTGAAAGTCTCCCCGCTGTCCACCTCGCACACTCCAAACGCCCAAATAACTTGTCTATCTGCCCAAAATGGGCGCGTAAGCGTCCGATAGAAAGTAATTGTTAGTGAGATATTGACTACACGGAATATGGCTATATCATAGAATCATAAAATGATACTGTAAAAGTGATATGTATGCCAAAGCAAGCAAATCATCTCCGTTTGAAGAAACCTTGCGCCAACTGTCCATTCCGGAAGGAGGGCGCTATCGAGCTGGTCCCTGGGCGATTAGAAGGCATCATCAACGACATCGTTGAAAACGACATGACGACGTTTCATTGCCACAAGACCGTGCATTCAAAGTCAGGTGGTGAATGGGATGAAGAGGGTAACTATGCACCTTCGGGACAAGAGTCGATGTGTGCCGGTGCTGCGGCTTACTTGATGAAAATAGGCAGGCCGACAGTGGCTATGCGAATTGCCTTTGCGTTTGGTGATGCAAAGGTGTCCGACTGGGACGAAGCTCAAGAGCTGGTTGTCGAGCCTTTGGTACAAGGGGACCGAAATGAGTAAGCGATATGCGGTAGTGCCGCATCCGAAACTGAAACGAGAGTACAAAGGTCGGCTGGTCAGAACTACTCGGGTACTAAAAAACGGCTGGGGGGTGATCCCTCTAGGGGCTGTGGCAACGGTCACGCATCAGTCTCCCAAGGGATCAGAACTGACCTTTGAACCATGCGACTGCTGCGGCCTGAAAGCCATTATCAGTCATGTAAGCATGGACTCCATTGAATTTATCGAACCGATTACTGAGGAAGAAGATGGACGAGAACAAGCTCAACATTGAAACGGTCGATGGGCACAACGAGCTGGTAGTCAGCTTTTTGTCCAGAATGGTAAGCCTGAGTGACGAGGAAAAGCAGACAGTATTGTCCTGCCTTCCGGGCACCGGCAAACAAACAATCACCCAGCTCTATGAGGCGCTGCGTTCTCAAGGGCACCAGGATCTTGCAGAGAAGGTCGAACCATACCTCCAGCAGGGGGTGTTTGGGCCGATCTTCGATAACGCCAAGTCCAAGGTGTTCGTTCGGGACGAAGCGCCTTTTTTCCTCATGGATGAAAATCCTTTGAACTGGGATGACGCTAAAGCATTCAATCGCCTACGTATGAGTACGACCTGTGTTCTTGGCCGTGGCGGCTGGACTATCGGTGAGCGCTTTGATGACCGCTTTGATACCGAGGTGGGCGGAACACAGCTTATCGTCACCCAGTCACTCAACGAAAAAGGTGAGATTGAAGGAGGACTTCCTACCTCGATGTCGCTGAATGACTTTGCTGAGTTCCCTAAACAGCCAAGGCCTCCTCAAATAGTCGATTACCAGGAAGACAAGCGATACACGCTTGAGGAAGCGGAAGCTATCCCTGAGCTCGCACCAGTGGTTCAGCGTCTGAAAGAGCGCATCGAAGAGTATGAGGAGAGAAGAGCCCATGATTGACATGACATGCCGCCTCTGTGCTGGTTCCGGTGTTTATGACTTTTCCCCTTCCAAAGAAACCTGCGGTATGTGCCAAGGGCATGGGAAATTTGCTGACGCCAAAGCAATGCTGGTGGCTGCCATCGAGCTGGCAAAGAAGCAACGCGAGCCGGTCATTGAAGTGGTAATGGGGTTGGTGCTCCAGGGTGTGGATGTTAGAGGGAAGGAGCCTGGAGAGCGGTTCAAGGCTGCTCAGGCCTTTAACGCCCCAGGGCACAACCTATTACGATACGGGTGGGATGCTTGGGAGCTCTATGCCCTCCATGAGGGTGTAAGTCCAGAACTTGCATCGCTTGGCCGAAGTGTGATGCGCGAGTGGCATAGCCATTCATGGGGCCGGTTCAGTGGAGAGGTAGGCTTTAACGCCGCCGAGATCATGATCAAACAGGCCAAAGACAACCCAGAAAAAGCAGAAGAGCGCTGGGCGTTCCTGCTTAGTGAAGAATGGATGGTGGAGTAATTGTCGTGACAGAACAAACCAATAAGAAATTGATGCTGGATGAGTCTCCAGATATGCCCCTGCAATTCAAGTGGAGAAAGTTTGGTGGTGCGATTTTTACTGCCACGCAAACAATGGAGCACGTCAAGGAAGGACGTAAGCTCGGGCCGACTCCAGCAGGGATGCTACCTCAAGAAGTGTGGCTGAACCGCCTGATCGCTATGGAAGAAACCCTGCCACGAGGGAAGTTTTTTGACAGATTCCGCCGCCGCGACAAAAACGAGCAGTATGACTTGGCCGCCGATCATCTCCGTCTTGTCGGACAGAAAAAGCGATAGGGGGATAGATGAAAGCCCAGGCATACCCACCATCAGTCATTCGTAAAGGCGCTGTGTTGTACGCAGCCCTTTATTACATCTCTGATGATGATAAAGCAAAGGTCGAGGTTACAGAGTGTTGTGGTCAAGTTTTTTTGGACACGCCGATCAGATGGTAGGGTTATGCACAGGCGGGCAACTGGGCGGCAGGGCTGGCCAGCGTTTCGTACTGTGCGGGTGATCGGTAGCCAAGTTTTGAATGCAATCGGGTACTGTTATAAAAGTTAACGATGTAGTCGGTGATGTCTTGTTTGGCTTCTGTATGGTTGGCATACCGAGTCTGCCAGACACGCTCCATTTTCAAATTCAGAAAGAACCGCTCCATCACGGCATTGTCCCAGCAATTACCCTTGCGGCTCATGCTGAGTACCAGACCATGGTTTTCAAGTAATTGCCGGTGTTCAGCACTGGCATATTGACTGCCCCGGTCCGAATGAACCAATAAACCCGGTGCCGGTTGGCGAACCGAAATAGCCATGCTCAACGCATCGCACACCAGCTGTGCAGGCATGGTCGGTGCCATGGACCAACCCACGATGCGACGTGAATACAGATCCAGCACAGCGGCCAGATATAGCCAACCGCTGTCGGTCCGAATGTACGTCACATCGCACACCCAGGCCGTATTGGGTGCTTCAGGCTCAAACTGACGGTTGAGCACGTTCTCTGCCACCGGCAAATGGTGTTTGCTATCGGTGGTATGAGCGAACTTGCGACGCCAACAGGCCTTGAGTCCACAGGCTTTCATCAAGGTACGACAGCGATGACGTCCAACATCATGGCCCTGGGCACGCAGGGCTGCACTCAAACGACGACTGCCATAGGTGCGACCACTGGCAAGAAAAACCGCCTGAGCATGCACGCTGTCCTGGCAAATAGGTTTGGGTGTATTGACTCTGCGACGCGCTGCGTAGTAACCAGAGCGACTGATGTCCAACGCCTGACAGACCTGCTTGATCGGGGCCTGCTTCGCTAACTCAGTGACAACATCGTGGATCACTTTATTTCCCGTGCGAAGAAGGCCGAAGCTTTTTTTAATAATTCATTGTCTGATTTTAGTCGCCTGACTTCGGCTTCCAGTTCTCGAATACGTTGCTGCTCAGCCGTTAACGGTTTACCAATCCCCGGCCTGCCGGCTGACTCGTCATCCAGTTGGTGTACCCAGCGTCGGACCACACTTTCGGTCAGCTTCATTTCGCGGCAGACTTGGCTGACGCTGACGCCTTGCTCGCGCACCATGCGCGCCACCTGTAACTTGAACGCTGGATCAAAGGTTCGGCGATTCTTGGTTGTGTCGGTTGTCTTGTCGGTCATCTCTTCATGTTCCTTGTCGGGGGGAAAACACCCGATCAAAGTGTCCATTTAAATTTGACCACAACAGTGTCGATGATGCTGGTGGCGTGAATCGAACCTATGGGGACCAGTCTCCTGTCGATTTTTCTGCCATCAAAGATGACCTGTATGTACCAAGTGACCTGTAGGAGAGCACTAGCTATGGTGGTGATCATCGTAAACACAGGACACTATGAGTTTATCGGCCTTGGTGAGACCCACGGACAAGCCACAGAAGGGCTTTTGAAACGCTGGGACGAACACTGCGAACGTAATCCGGATGCTGAGTCTGGTTACATGCAGGAGCTGATAGAAGAAGGAAGCGCACAAGTTGTCGAGATGGAGCCCGGCTCCGCCGTAATTTACGGACTTGACGGCTAAGCCTTCTCAACTAACCCACTCGGGCGCATCATCCCGAGAGGGTGTGGTGCGTCCTAACCAAAAGGAATGCACTATGTCTAACTTTGAACAAGCTCTGGAGCGTACTGACGGTAAAACACTGATTCTCAGCAATGGGAGTAAGTGGGCAGGCCAAGACCCGGACAGCATTCAGACTTTACTGGATGTCCTGGGTGACAACGTTCTTGACCCGATGTTTGAGCAGTATCACTGTTATCGCCCATACCCGTTTGAACCAATGGTGAGGACGGGGCGAAATGGCGAAATGTTCCAGCCTTGGCTTGGGGCAGCCTGCTTCTTTGGGAACTTCCTGACCGTCTCTCATGTTTTCAACATCATCACGAAAGATGACGGTGTTGTTGAGGCCTTAACAGAGGCGATCCGGAAGAATATGGCGACTGAACAGTACCAGCAGAATGCCTATGAGCGTTATGCCGGTTGGTTCTACGCTGAAACCAGCGAAGGGTTAAGGCTAGTCTCTCCAAGTGAGGCTGCCGACATCCGAGCTGGCGCAGTTTCAAAGCTGCGTTACCCAAGAAACTTCGAGGTTATGAAAACTGCGGTTCTCAAAGGTCCTCGATTTGATACTGAATTAAACCGCAAGGCTTCTTAACCCAAACATTAACCCCACGGGGGACATCGGTCCCTGAGGGGATGGTGTCTCCCTCTGAAATTAAGGAGATACCAATGATTAAACAGCATTTTCAAAACGAACTGGTTAAGTGTGGATACCCGGATGATCTGACGATTGAGTACAGTCTCGGATACTGCCAGGGGGATGGCGTAGCCTTCTACGGGGATTTGAGCGTTGATGACGTCAAAGCTCTCATGAATCGCCTATTCAGCACTGAGCCCGGCCAAGTGGATGCTGTCAGCCGCGTGAAGAACCTGATGGCACAGAAAGACATTGAGAATATGCTTTCTGTCCTCCGCGAATATGGTTCCTGTGACCTGTCCATTACTCGGAATAGTCACGGGCATCACTACAGCCATTGGAACTGCATGAACATCGACGACAACGTGGACTTCACAGGGATCTTCCCTGATGATGATTCCATGATTGGCACCGGCATTGAAGGGATTAACCAGGATATGGTCGAGCGCTGGCAAGACCTCTGGGAACGCTTTGTGCTGGAGCTGGCGGATGATGTAAAAAGTCTTTCCAAGAAGCTCGAAGCGGACGGGTACTCGCTGATCGAGGCCTCTCCATGCGAAGATGAAGTGGTTTGGGAACGGGCCACTGAAAACTACCTGGTGCGTGTTACTGAACTCCCTGAGCGGGATTTCGATATGGGCCACTGGGATGACGAAGTAAGAGACCAAACAATTTGTTCTATCCTGGAAGGGAAAGAGCGAGTGCTTGGCCTACGTGTTGAGGTACTCTCTCGTGAAAACGAGATTGTCCTGGGTGAAGAGAGTCTGCACGGCTTGACCGTTGCCAGTGATGACAAGAGCTACGCTGGCTACAGACGAGAACTTCTCCGGGGCGCTATCCAGCAAACCAGGGACTTTTTCTCTCGCCACCTCAAAGCGGCATAACAAGGCAGGGGGAAACCCCTGCTTTACTTCCCAAGTCTTCTTACTCATGGTTAAGCCATCAGTAAGCAGATTTTGTCCTCCCTGAGGGCGAAAGCGTGCGATAGCTGGTCGCCAAAAACAAACAGCAAATTAACGTTAATTTATTAATCCCTGCGGGAGTCTATCTCCTGCTGGAGATACCTCCCGTTATTTCTGGAGGTATCCATGAACAAATTCCAAGACTTTAAGTTGGTTTATCGTCAAGGTGGTCGTCGCTTAGAGCGTGTCTTTAAGGACACTCTTTACGCGAATGTGAAGCGTGTCGCTGACTCGTTTCCTCCGACCGTTCTTTGGCGCATTCAGCCAGCGTAAAACTCGGAACCTTAAAGCTCGGCTTTGGCCGTGACCTTTCAATAACCCATGCGGGTACACTTCCCCGCACGGGGTAGGTGTACCCATTAACTTTGGAGTACACCTTATGAACCAAGTAGCTAAATTGGACCTCGCCCAAATCCGTCAACAAGCCATCAATGATGGTCTGCTGGTGGACCAATCTTCCATCGGTAAACAAGCTGGTTTCCTGACCAATGTGGCAGTGACCCCGGCAATTGTCGATGGAGTATTTGGTGCAGATGGTAAGCACTCGGTAGAAGACTTCCTTTTCATGTTTTTGCAGCTTTGTGTTGCTCAAACAAAGGTCGCTTTTACCGACAACAAGAATTGGGGAAAGATTCGTCTTTATTACCCCATGCCCACTGTAGATGGCTTTTTCAAACCCACTGAGGTTGTGATTAAGTCAGATCCTGTAACCGCAGATGTCACAATCATGATGGCCTCGGAAGATGGCACTCATTTGTGCTTGTGATATTCACAAAATTCGCCTCCGTTTCGGGGGCGACCTTTTTAAACCCCTCGCCGGGGAGTTCTCCCCGGCTGGGGAGCCTCCTTGGCACATTCTCCCGGTGTCGGGGTTTCCTTAAAACCCTGGCGACGGGGGTTTAAGGAAGCCTCGATGCTGGGGTTCACGCTAAGGAGAAAACCTATGTCTTACTACAAAGCTGACACCGTTCGTGAAGCTGCAAACGGAAACTGGCTATTCATCCTGGCGGCCCTAGCGCCCCATCTTGAACCAGCTCTCCGTAAACCTGGTCGTCATGTTTCTTGTCCTATCCACGGCGGGAAAGATGGCTTCCGACTGTTCAAGGATGCCCACCTGACTGGTGGCGGCGTATGCAATACATGCGGTGCCAATCATGATGGTTTTGAGCTGCTGATGTGGCTCAATAACTGGGACTTTAAACAGTGCCTGAGCGAGGTTGGTGATTATCTGGGCGTTGAGAAAGAGCAACCCCAGTATCAACAAGCCGCTGCACCGACACGAGCTCCTGTCCAGGCCAAAGCGCCTGTTCAGCAAGAGCCTATGAAGGTGAATAACAAGGTTCTCGATTCCAAGAATCGTAAAAAATCCATTGCCGGTACTCTGATTGCCCACGGTAAAGCTCCTTATGAGCATAACGAAGACAACGAGCTCAGCTACTTTGCCTTCATCCGTGACAAGAGCGGTTTGGAACGCACCATCTGGGGCGTGGATCTTGAAAGAGCCATTGGTGAAAGTGAAGCCAAGTATGGGGATGAGATCGTCATGACAAACCTCGGGCGCGAGCCTGTAACTGTCGTCGTTGAAGTTAAGGACGAGCAGGGGAATGTTGTGAGAGAACAACCTATGCAAACGCATCGCAACACCTGGCTGGTGGAACGTCGCGGCGCTACGGTAACGCAGTTCCGCGCTCGCTCGAACGGTGGTGTTGAGCCGGTGAGTCACCATGTTGAGTCGGCCCCTGTGGTCAACCGCACGGTAGAAGCTCCGGCACCGCAAGTACAACATGCGGCCACACAACCGGAAGAGCAAAGCAGCGAAAACAAGCCGAAAGTTGTTCCGATGTTTCGTGAACAACCTAAGCCTTGGCTGCTTGAGCTCCAAGAAGAAATGGAGAAGAGAATGGAGCGCGAACGCGCTTACAGTGCTCGTCTCCGTGAGAAAATCGAGAAGGTATGGAACGAGTGTTTGCCGTTCTCCAGTCATGTGACTGAGCCAATGCGTCTGTACTTCAAAAACCGCGAGCTTCTGTTCAAGGTTGATGAAGTAGAAAAAACAGACTGTCTGCGGTTCAATCCGGCTATGGCCTACTACGACGAAGATGGCAATGAAGTTGGGAAATTCCCGGCTATCGTCTGCGCTATCCGAGATGTGGAAGGCAACCTGGTAACGCTCCACCGCACCTATCTCACCCAAAACGGTAAAAAAGCCAAGGTCGGCAACGCCAAGAAGATGATGCCCATTCCTGACGGTTTGGATGTCAATGGCGCGGCCATCCGCCTCGGTGAACCGACTGAGGGTATCCTGGGTGTTGCAGAAGGGCTGGAAACAGCCCTGTCAGCTTATCGAGTCACTCAAATCCCGGTTTGGTCAACGGTCAATGCGACCCTGATGGAGTCCTTCGAGGTTCCAGAAGGTGTTCACACCGTACTGATCTGGGCTGACAAAGATAAGTCTGTGACTGGTGAGAAGTCAGCGAACGTGCTGAAAGCCAAGCTGGAGAAGCGCGGCATTCGTGTGTACGTCCTGCTGCCTAAACTCCCGATCCCGCCCAGAGCGAAAGGGATTGACTGGAACGATGTCCTGATGAGTCAGGGAAGCCTCGGTTTCCCGAATGCTCGCTACCTGCGCGATTTCATTGCGAGAAGGAGAGCTGAGTATGGCCGTCATTGATGTCTCGAAGGTTGATACAACGCCTGGTAACGACGCGGTGTGCCCCTTTTCTCCCCCTGAGGGGTGGGAGGGGGACTCTGCGGCCTACGTTGAGCTTATGCGGTCTCGGTATCGTCATCTGATGCACGGCCAGAGAATGATGGTGACAGCCTCCTTCGCAAGAAGGGAGCCTATCCAAGTTACTGGCCCGTTTGCTGATGAAGCGACGAAGATCATTAACTCAATGAAGATGAACAAGGCGAAGCCAACAGCTTTGTCTGCCTAAAACTTTAACCCTGAGGGGGTGTTCATGCCCTCTCGGGCATGATTCGCCTCCTCTTCAACTATGGAGGTAATCATGAAAAAGTTTTTGCGTATTAAGACGTGGTTTGTGCGTCTTTTCTCTCCTGACAAGAAGACTCTGGGAGCTATCGGTGAAGACCTGCGTAAGGTCGCCGTAACAGCCATCGGTGTCGGTATTGTAGGATTGGCTGTATCTGGGGACACTATAACCGTCAAAGAAGCCGGTTTGGTGTTGGTCATTGGGGTTATCCTGTGGATCTATGGTATAATCTTAACCAAGGTCAGCAATTCCTAAGGGGGTCAAATGGACGCTTTCACATTAGGCATGTTGGGGTTGCTCATTTTTTTCACTGTCGTCACTGGCGGCAGTCTGTATCTCTACCATGAGAAACAGAAGGAAAAAAAGCATCACAACGCCTAAAGAGTAACTGCGATAATGAACGTAAAGGCCAGCAATAGCTGGCCTTTTTTTATACTTGCAGTTTGAAGTGTTACATGTCACGATGAAGTTGGTGTGACATGTAACGGTAAAGGTGTTTTTTTGAAAGTATCCAATGAAGATGCTCAGGCTACGGCGATCTATCTCCTCAGAGCTGCTTCGCGCCCAGCTTTCTGGCGTGACGTCCCATTCGATAAGAAACTTGAAGCCGTGGACAGCCTGAACAGCATGGGGCGATCACCATCAGAACTCACTGAATGGATTAATAAATATCTGACAGCAGAGCAAATCAATAAACTCGGGACATCAATTAGGCAACGTCGCAGAAGGGGATATGGTGTTGGTAAAAGCATAACTATAAGCGATAAAGCCCACAGGATTTTGAAGCGGTTGGCAGAAGTCGATGGTTGCAATTTGTCAGAAGTGATAGAGAAACGCCTAGCCCGAGCTTATAAAAATACTTGGGACCACAAATAGAGTGGCACTAGGGGTTGCATTTTTAAAACCCGTGGTAGCATCTAAATGAACCCTAACGAATAGGGGTGCTGGCGGCGATGCCGACCATTATCCCGATAATGGAGAAATAGACCATGATGACACTGACTACTGTCTCGAAGAAAACTTCTAATAATTCAGCCCTTGTATTCTGGCGCGTTGGTACAAAACGGAAAGGCATCCTTGATGTTCGTATTGATTTTGACAACGAGGAGGCAGATCTTTTGGCTGAGCTCGTAGCCATTCGCTATCTGGCGCTGGACAAACAGGTTTTTTGCAGAGAGCCAGGTGCTGGTGCTGGTTACAAGCTGGTGGTATCCAAAGGTGCGATTAAAAAGCTGGCGCTGGGCAAATCCACCAAGGAGTTTGCATTCAAGTTTGCGGCTTGCCTCACTGGACGTTTAAAGGGCGCTACTATTGAAGTTTCGCAGAGCATGGAGTTTATGGATGAGCCGGGTGAGGGCAACGTTGAGCTCCTCGATGTGGACAAGCAAGCCTATACTCAAACCCATGACGAAATCTCTACACCGGCCATTGGTCCCGTCCTTGTTACTCAACATGCCATCGATCAGTATCAGGCCCGGATAACCTCTGGAGACCCTAAAAAACCGTGGGCCTCACTCGTTGGTCGCCTCCAGCATCCAGAGTTACAGGTTCAACCCTTTGACGAGAAAGTGGCTCGCCATAAAGCCAGAAAGTATGGCCGCGTAGATAACGTGGAAGTCTGGGGCCATAGAGATTCCAAGTTCAAGTACCTGATGGTGATCAACGACGACAACCAAAAACGTGTTCTTGTCACAGTGTTTGAGCGAAATGAGTAACCTGCTTCTCATTTGTTCTGAATACACAACCTCTCCAAATCACGTATTCATACCCTAAAAGGGCAAAAACGCAGTCGTTGATAACGACTCTCCCACCTGAAAATAGCTCCAGCATAAAAACTGGAGCTGTAAATGAGATCGAGACCTTCCCTTTTACTGATGCGAAACCTGCGGTCATTGGCCGTTGTGGTGCTCGCAACTTTGCCATGCGTTGCTTTTGCACAATGGCGGGTTGTAGCCGTGAGCACCGAAGTAGACAAAATGCGCTTCAACACCATCATAGACGCGCATTCCTTCATGAAGAATTATCGCTCTGGTGAGGAGCAAGGGAAGGGAACGCCAGTTGGGGATGCGCTTTATCCGGTTGCCAGTTATGGTGATGGCCGTTATGTCTCCAGGATCTGTTTTAAGTATCTAGGTGCTACTGGCGATTATGACCCCACTACCTGCACTGGCGACCCAGCTACGGTCTACTGGCGCTCAACCTATGTTCTGCCGGGTGAGATGGATAAAACACCGTTCCTGGACAGGGATCTCGGCTTACCAACAACGACCATGTGTGTAGGGAACCCTATCCATCTTGGCACCGGCAACAAGTTCCAGGCTGAACTGGATTATCAAAGCGGAGGCTCCGACCCTTTCACATTCACCAGATACTACAATAGCCACCTTCCTGATGAAGAGCTCGGCGGCTGGCGGCATACCTACTCGCGGAGCGTCGAGGTCAACGCCTCGAAGTACGGTGAGAACATGGTTGTCCTGCACCGGCCAGAAGGGCAACAACTCGCGTTCTACAACTCGTCCTCTGTCTGGGTGCCAACATGGAAAACCGATGATACCTTGACGAAGGATGCTACCGGCTGGCGTTACACTCAATCTGACGGGGTAGTCGAGGCCTATGATGAAACCGGACGACTGACCGGCATCGAGAAGCCCAACGGCAATCACATCACCCTGAGCTATCTGAACGGAGAGCTATCCTCGATCACTGACGGCTTTGGCCGCAACATCCAGTTCCAGCATCAAGATGGCCGCATGGTCAGTGTCACCGATCCTGCTGGTGGCAGTATTCAGTACCAGTACAACAGCGCTGGCAAGCTGGCGGAAGTGATCTACCAGGACAATACGAGCCGCAGCTATCTCTACGATGACCCGAATGCACCGGGTTTGCTCTCTGGGCTGGTGGACGAGAACGGCAACCGTTTCGCCACATGGGGATATGATGCTCAGGGGATGGCAGTTCTAAGTGAACACGCCGGGGGCGCAGAGAAGACTCAGGTAAGCTACAACGCTGACGGAAGCGTCTCTGTCACCAACGCCCTCGGCCACGTTCAGCGATATACCTACAGCCGTCACAACGGGATGCTCAAGCCTGATGTTGTTGAGGGTGCGCCGTGTACCGGCTTTGTGGGAGGCAAGGAAACCTACGTCTACGACAGCAAAGGCCTCGTCTCCAGCATTACAGATCGTGCTGGACAGAAGCGCACGTTCACCCATAACGACCGGGGATTGGAAACCACCCAGATAGACCAGGATGGGGGCAAGGTTACGACCGACTGGCTTCCTTCCAAGTCGCTCCCTGCAAAAATCACGGAACCAACCAGGATCACTGAGCTTACCTACGACACTCATCTCCGGGTGATAAGCCGCAAGGTCACAGATCGCAGCTCGGGCGCTTCCCGGACATGGACCTACACCTATGCCCCTGTTGGTACAGGAAAGCCGAGCCTGTTGGCCTCGGTTGATGGTCCGCGCACCGACGTCAGCGATGTTACGACATTTGACTACGATGACCAGGGCAACCTGATCCGGACAACAAACGCGCTGGGGCAGGTGATGCAGTTTGGTGACTACGACGCGAACGGTCGCGCCGGGACCATTCAGGGCGTCAACGGTGTAACCCAAACCCTCACCTATGACGCCAGAGGAAGACTTGTCAGCTCCACTGGACCAGAAGGAACCACGGCCTACAACTATGATGCTGTGGGCCTCCTGAGCTCGCTGACTAAGCCAAATGGTGCAACCGTCAGCTATGAGTACGACGCTGCACATCGGCTGGTGGCGGAAACAGATGCACAGGGCAACCGGCGCGAGCTTGAGCTCAATGACCTCGGGAACCCAGTAGAAGAGCGACTGCTCGATGCGCTGGGCCAGACCCGTTGGATAGAGCGCCGGATCTTCAACGAAATCGGCTGGCTCTCCAGTGTCTCCGACGCCTATAGCAATCAGTCATCGTTTTCCTACGATGTGGTGGCAAACCTGATACAGGAGACCAGTCCCTCTGGTAACACACACTCCTACAAGTACGACGGCTTCCATCACCGGACACAAACGACCGATCCACTCGGGAAGGTCACGCAGGTGCTCTACAAGGATACCGGCGATGTTTACCGTGTCTCCGACCCTCGTTCGCGCCTGACCTACTACAGCTACAACGGCTTTGGCGAAGTGACTCAGGTCCGGAGCCCGGACACCGGCACCACCGACATTACCTATGACGAAGCCGGTAACGTGGCAACGCGCAAGACGGCCAAGGGACAAACCACAAGCTACAGCTACGACGCGCTGAACCGGATCATCGAGGCATCCAGCGGTGTCGCTGGCGAATCGCCAATTCTGTACGGGTACGACGAAGCAACCTCACCATACGGCATGGGCCGCTTGACCTCAGTCGATGATGGCAACGGTGTCCGGAGATATGGCTATACACCCGAAGGATGGTTGGCTTACGAGACCTGGGAAACCCACGGGCAGAGCCTTACTACCCAGTACCAATACGATGGTGCAGGCCTCATCACGAAGATCACGTATCCCAGTGGTCGTGAGGTTTCCTACACCCGTGATTTAGCCGGTGACGTCATCGAGGTGGCAACGACACAAGCAGGCACCACAACAAGCCTGGCAAGCCAGATCGAGCGAGCGCCCTTTGGCCCCGTCACCAGTATGGTCAGATGGAACGGCATTTCAGAAAGTCGCTCTTTGGATCTCAATTACCGAGTCACCGGCATCGACGCTACTAGAGTGCATTCGCTGGTCTATCGGTACACGCCAGACTCGTTGATTTCAGCCATAGACGACAATCTCAGCTCATCAGTCAATCAGTCACTCGGTTATGACGCGGTTGGCCGCATCACCTCTGCTGAGGGGCTCTATGGCGTTTTGGGCTATGGCTATGACGCCACCGGCAACAGGACCTCGATCACGACCGATGGCCTGAGCCAAAGCTACACCATCAACTACATGAACAACTGGCTGGTGAAGACTGGGCAAACCTCCAGAAGCTATGACGCCAATGGCAACCTGACGAAGCAGGGGGCGGATACCTTCACCTATGACAGCCAGAACCGGCTGGTGGCCGCAACGGTCGCTGGAGTGACAGCAGCTTACACCTACAACCATCTGGATCAGCGTGTAACTAAGACCCTAAACGGCCAGACCCGCCTACTGATTTACGGCTTGGCAGGAAACCTCATCGAGGAGCTGGACGCAGCCACTGGAGACGTGCTGGCGGAGTATATCTGGCTCGATGGCACCCCCTTGAGCTTTGCTCAGTCAGGACAGACCTATCAAGTCCACGTCGATCATCTGGGCACCCCGAAGGCGCTAACCGACGCCAGCGGCCAAGTGGTTTGGAAGGCGAGCTACAGCCCGTTCGGTAAGGCCAGCATCACCACTCAGGGGCCGACCTTCAATTTGCGGTTCCCAGGACAGTATTACGACGCGGAGACCGGGCTCCACTACAACTGGCGGCGTTACTACGACCCGAATACCGGGCGTTACATCACCAGTGACCCGATTGGGCTGGCTGGTGGGATTAACACCTATGCCTATGCGCTGAGCAACCCGATAGGCAATGCAGATCCAACAGGGGAGTTTGTGCCGCTTCTTCTGGGGGCTTATGTTGCCATAGACTTTGCCTTGAGCGCTTGGGACGCCTATGACACCTTCAAGACCATCACCAGTGATTGTGCGACCTCAAGAGAAAAGTGGATTTCCGGGGGGCTTTTTGCTGCTGGGATTATCCTGCCTGGCAACTATAAGGCGCTAGGGAATGTTGCGGAACGCGCTTTTAAAAATACGGCTGATGATTTTGTAGACCTAGCCAGTTCCCAGAGACGTAAGCATATTCTTGATGGTGACGCCACTGGTGGAGGGCATCGAGCAGGAACAGGCAAGCCTGGAAAAAGTGAGTTTCCTCAAAGTTGGTCTGATGAAAAAATTATGCACGTCATTTCCGATATAGCTACCGATCCAAATGTTTCTCGAAAGGCTGGGCGCGGTGGTAGGACTATTGCAGAGGCAGTTAAAGAAGGTATTAATGTTCGTGTAATACAAGAATCTAATGGTGATATTGTTTCAGGTTTTCCAACAAACGTACCAAGGAATCCAAAATGAAAAATGAATATAGAGAAATTGAATCCACGCTAGATCTTTTGCTTATGGTGCTGTCTGATTCGTTTTCTGAATCTGAAAGTATAGAAGTGCAAGAATTTATTGATGTGGGTGAGTATGGAATCGCACTAGAAACTATCATTGACATTATTAATGAAGAGTCAAAGAACATAACAAATGAAGCTGAGTTTCTGATTGAAAAAGCAGGGAGGATAATGAATATGGATACTACATCCATTGTAGATAAGATTTCAAAACATATAGATAAATAATAAGATGAAAAAAACCGGTTTAAAATATAGAGCAGTATATCTGCTTGGATTTCCGTTAGCTGGAGCCTTTATAGGAATTGCAGTGTTCGCTTTATTAAATTATGTGAATGGGCCTCTAAGCAAATTCGCCTTATATCTGTCCGTTGGTGTTTGGGGGGGGTATGGAGTGTTCTCAGGAATCTATGGATACTTAAATCTAAGGAAAATATTAAAGTTAAAGAGAGCTAATGAGGAATCCAGGGATTAAATACGGCTCACATGGTTCTGCTATTGGCGCAGCATTGGGGACGGCTTATGGAAATCAATAACTGGTTTGATTTTATTATATACACAATTTATTTCTTTGGGGTTGTGATAGTTATCCTTCCTACTGGGGTTATCTTTCTTTGGTTGACATTGAAAAATCTAGTCAAAATGAGAGCCCCGAGATACGAAAAAAAGCACTACAAGTATTTCTCTGCAAGAAATAGATTTGAAGTGTGTGTTGCAGGTGTTTTTTCTGTGGCTTTTTCTGTTTGGTATCTGTTTTTTGCCAAAGGGGGAAATCTGTTTCTTTATCCGTCAGAGGTAATGAGATTTTTTTCAGGCGGATGATAGTGTGGATCAGGCTCTGGCGTTGGCCCAGCCGCCGCCAGCGGCCAAGTGTTTGGAAGGCGAGCCATCATAGAGTCAGTAGAGAGAGATACTTTTGGAAATCAATAGTATTATGATTGGTACAAATGAGTTGTAGCTCCATATTTTAAAGGGGGATTTCAGAGAAATGAAGAATAAGAAGGTAATAACTTTGATAATGGCCGCAGCCGCATCATGCTCGTCAGTCTATGCCGCGACATTACCGACCAGTGAGGTAGACGCATACATACTTGCGATGAACACCATGTCACCTATCACTGCAAAGTACACCATCCAGTACAAGCAAGCGGTTGAGCAGAAATGCAATACAGCCCTGAGCGTTGAGCAGCTCAACTCAAAGGCATTCACCAATGTTGTCCAGGCAATGGTGAGTAGTGAGACCGTCGATAGAATGGGGCTTGATGCTGCTGGTGGATCACTCCAGGATACCCTGTCTGTGATCGGCAAGAACGTCACATGCAGTGACCTGAACGCGCCATTTAAAGCACTCTTGGATGATAAGGACTTCACCAGAAAGCATCAGCACCTATCGAAGGTGCTGCATACTTGGAATGAAGTTGTTTCTCAAAGCAAACCCTGAGTAACAAAAAGGAGCCTAACTGGCTCCTTTTTTAATGGGGATGATGTTACGTTCGTGGACGTTATTTTCACTCGGGATATGTAACGTTGAAAAAGGCGTACCGACAAGAGAGTGGTCACATAGCTCTCCATAATAGATGAGCGACAAAATCTCTTGCTCGTTGATTTTTCCCACCTTAAAAAGGTAATTGATTATTGCTGTATCCAGTAGGTCGTGACACCCATTAAGCAGATCCACGATATTGGCCGCAGCTTCATTTTCCTCTCCGTCATCTCGACCGGCTAATACTGATTCAACCCAAGCCTCAAGGCTCGGATGTCCCTCAGCGAGCTCTATTTGACGGCACTCGTTCTCGATCAACCCTGTGATTGCTTCGTTGAGCGTTCCGCCATAAGTCGGCATGTTGAGAACAACTCCAAATCCGGGGATTTCTTTTTGGATTGGCTTCGCATCCTTGGGAGCTGATTTCAGCCACAGGAAAAACCAGATCCCAGAGCTTATGTCTTCCGGCTTGACCTGGTTGGCCGCAAGGAATTTGGAAACCTCGTTACAGATGATGCCATCTGGCGCTGCCATCTCGTAAATACCCGCCATCAGATCTTCAAGGCTCTTATACATATTATCTCTCGCACCTGTACATGATGTTTTCACTATCGTTGTTAAGCGTTTTTTCAGCAAGTATGTTCCAGCGAGACATCTTATACCATTCCATCCAAATCTGTAAAATTACCGTATTACCGTAATTATGATAATTACGGTAAATAAATTTGAGTTCCTCTTGCTGTTGTTCTACTTATTAAAATGTATCTTTGAAAAAGTAGAGTTTTTGGAATAGGATAGGTGGTGCTGAATGCCCACTTTTTACAAGGAGCGCGACCAGTGATTTTTGATGTAAGAGCGACCTTTGAAGTGGCACTCCAGACGGACACCCACCTGGTACTTATCGATCTGGATCAGGGAGCATCAGTTACGAACGATGCTGATGCAGTGATCGCCTGGTTGGCCGCAAACCTCGAAGGTGGAATTGGAAAACGTAAGGTGTACTACCGGGACACCGATGGACGCTTTGATGAGCTCAAGGTTAATGCCGGTGCTTTTGCCGGATTTGCACCTTGTAGCGAAGGCCAGCAGACCACCTTGGCTGGGATGCTCGGCCAGTAACTTTGTGTGGAGAACTCGATGTTAAACAAAAACAAATTTGAGAAAGTTTTAAAGAGAATCCTCGATAAGAACTTTGAGCGCTGCTCTATTTGCAGGAAACCATTCCCTGGACCGTGCCATACTTTTGCTGGTTTGGATTCGGACAATAAAGTTCAGAACGTAGGTTCTTGCTGTCGGACCAGTATTGTGGACTTGCGGCATGGAGGTGTGTATACGACCGCTCCTGTAGATACTCAAGAGGGGCAAAGTCAGGCGCGTGAGCTACTCGCAACACATCCTTGTAAGGGGATGATGGGACATGCTTAGCAAAAAAGTCTTTTTCATTAGTCAAGCGGAGGCCGAAAGACTGGAGCCGGTTCCCGGTGCGGCCATGATCTCCATAACTGACCCAGACAAGTCCCCTGCCGCTCTCGGACAGTGGGGGCAGTTGTACCGCGATAGCTTCTATGACGGCGGCTATTCTGAGAACACCATCCACACGATGAAGGCAGCGTTCCGGATGAATTACGCCTCTTACATTGACTCATCCCAGGCTGAAAAGCTGTCCACCTTCCTGGATGGATTGGTTGGTAGCGGTATCGATCAGATCTTCGTTCATTGCTATTACGGAGAATCCAGAAGTGGCGCGGTAGCGCTGTACCTCCAGAACAAACATGGATTCACTCCGAATAAGCCGATCACCAAGCCCAACCGAACAGTTTACGAATTGCTGTGCAATCCAACCAAGTTTGAACCACTGATGCAAAGCTACGAAACGCAACATATGGAGGAGGAACTACCTCTTCACCTCAAAATATGGGATTTTCTTCTCGTTGCGGTCGGGCTTAGGAGGTAACTTTGCACGACACAAACAATGACAAGGAAGAGCTAGTTTCACATGCGAAAGTAAATGTTCCGGCAGAACAAAGCATTCGCGGTGAACTGTTGCCGTCATCGAGCTCGCTCCGGAACATCCAGGACAACCCCGCCGTCGCCTATCTGGTGAGCCTCGGGTCAAAGCGAAGCAGGCAGACCATGAGCTCATTCCTCAACATTGTCGCCAAGATGATCGGGTTTCAGAACCTTCGTGACTGTGCATGGAGCTCAATGAGGCGGCACCACATATTGGCGGTGCTGGAAATGCTGGGGGATGCAGGGAAGGCTCCGGCAACGATCAACACCTACCTGTCAGCGCTCAAAGGGGTGGCTCTTGAAGCCTGGACGATGAAGCAAATTGATACGGATAGCTTCCAGCACATTAAGCAAGTCCGTTCAGTACGTGGATCTCGACTTCCTAAAGGGCGGGCACTTGAACGCCATGAGATTCGCAGCCTCTTTTTCACATGTGAAAGTGATTCAAGCGCCAAAGGGCTTCGGGATGCGGCCATTCTCGGGGTGCTCCTCGGGTGTGGCTTGCGCCGCTCGGAAATCGTTGCGCTGGACATGGGAAGCATGATCTACAAGGACCGCGCTCTCAAGGTTCTTGGCAAGGGCAACAAAGAGAGAATGGCGTATGTGCCTGGTGGCGCATGGAAAAGACTGGATAAGTGGGTTGAAGAGGTTCGAGGAACGCATGAAGGGCCTTTATTCCCGAGGATCAGGCGGTTTGATGATGTGACTGGAGAGCGGATGTCGGATCAGGCCATCTACCACATCTTGGAGACCAGAAGAGTTGAAGCCGGTCTGGAGATGTTTGCGCCCCATGACCTGCGACGCACCTTTGCCTCCTCGATGCTGGATAACGGTGAGGATATTGTGACCGTGAAGGACGCAATGGGCCACTCAAGCATTGCAACTACCCAGAAATATGACAGACGCGGCGATGAGCGTTTGAAGAGAGCGAGCCAACGCCTCGATATAGCGGATTAACAGCATGAATGATGAAGAACTCGAACTTGCCAGAGCCGAAGCCATGAAAGCCGATAGGTGCTTTTCAAAAGGACGGCTCAGGGACGAATTTCGGATGAAGCCTAAGCCAGGAGTAGAGCCAGTTTCGTTCTACAAAAACGGGTATGGTGGCCAATTTGGAGTGTACCGGATAGCAGATTGCCAACCAATGCGGAGAAGGGGTTGTTCACCGGCATCACAAAAGCAAATAAGGGCGCAATCCATCCTTTCGGTCAAGGCAAGAATGCGTAGCAACCTGGCAAAGGCCTCTGTCATGGCACAAAGGTGGGTCGCTCTGGAACCTCTGGTTCTCGATACCGAGACGACCGGACTTGGTGAAAGAGACCAGGTGATCGAGCTGGCTGTTACTGACATCAGAGGCGCGGTTCTCCTCTGCACCAGATTACGGCCAACCGTGGAAATAGACCCTCAGGCAATGGGTGTTCATGGCATCACCGAGACTGAGCTGTCGAATGAGCCTACGTGGACTCAAGTTGCGCCAGCTCTCGCCCGGCTTTTGTCGGGCCGTCATCTGGTGATATTTAACTCCAGTTTCGACAGTAGGATGTTGAGGCAAACAGCCAGTGCATTTGGAGACCAACTCTCTTGGTGGCAAGAGCAGAACTGTCTGTGCGCGATGAAGCTGGCGGCTGATGCCTTTGGCTCAACCAACCGGCACGGCACAATCTCACTTGCGGATGCCACCTGCGAGGCAGGTGTGAGCTGGAAAGGTCGAGCCCATTCAGCAGCGACCGACGCTATTGCCACCGCCGACTTGGTGACAGAGATAGCCAAAGTCCAACGTGACCTCGTGGTCCAGCTCCAGGAGCTTCAAAGCAAAGGTAATTTGGAATGACAGAACAATCCTACGGCGAAAGTCTCAAATTTTTCTCAGACTGGCAGAAGGACCCCGCGAAACGCACCGGCCTGAATGTGCAACACACGCTAACCAGAGGTGAATATCCTACGGTCAGCATCGAGATTGCGCCGATCAGGGCATCGGGGTCCAGCCCAGACTGGAAAAGCAAGATCACGGTGCAGCTCACTCGCGGCGAACTGACGGCGTTTTGCAGCGTTCTCTTTGGTTTGCGTAGCAAGGCTGAGGGTTCCTATCACGGCGACGCGAAGAATAAGAGCTTTGCGGTTTACAACAACGGCAAGGCCGGTGTTGCGATCATCCTTAGTGAGCGAGGAAACCAGCTCCAGAATTTCATCAATGATGACGACCGAATGGAGCTCGCAGTCTTCGCAGTTCGCCAGCTTTCCAACGCATGGAAAGTTACCCCTTCTGATGCCATCGCGCTGCTACGCCAATCAGCGTGGATGGACCGAAATTTGTCCTAATCGAGCAAATCTAGGCACTCTAAAAGTCGTCCTATAACCACAAAGTTAGACCATCATGCAAAGTGGGGTATAGAGGGTGCCAGCCCCACCCCAGCAGTCCCCCTCAGCCACATTTCTGGCTTGCCCCGCGCTTTTCTTCTTTCTCTCTTTTTCTCTCTTTTTCTCTCTCTTTCTCAATCTAATCTCACACACGAAGGTCAAACAGGGCACCCGCCGACGCGAAGCGGAGGCGTATTCTTGCCCCTCCCCCTCGTTGCATGATGGTCTAAATCTGTCTACTATGTAACCAATGAACTGTTAGAACAAACCCACACATAGGCGGCAGCATGGCTAAAAACTTCATATCAGAACAATTCTCGGCCATGTGCCGCGACTTAACGAACCTGTCCTCTCTTATCAAACGACTACCGCCACGGTACGCAAAAGTTGCGGCCATCCCTCCTACCGGAAAAGGAATGGAGAACGAGCCCGTCAACAAGATTGTCGTAACTGAACAAACTGGGCGCGAAGCTCTTGAGCTGGCAGCGCACAGCTACAGAGATCTTCACATCAACCCAGACTATTCGCAGAAGTCTGCCAGGCGCACCGTGGGGGTACTCTGGTTCTCCCCTTCCAGGATTGGTGTAGCTGACGAAATTGCGGCGACGGTTGAACGCATCAACGCGGCCAAAGCTGGTATCGAGGAGTTCATTATCTCGACGTACCCCACCAGGCAAGAGAGGTTTGAAGCACTTCGAGCGGACTGCCCTGGTGTCATGACTCTCCACCTTTACAGACAAATTCGGTGCTATACCAATGGCGACATCGACTCTATCCGCTTCACCTGGCAACGGAAGGACTCCTTGAAGAAGCCCGTAAAAGAGGAGCTTTTGCAACGCATCAGAGAGGAGCTGGAGCGATCTGGGCCAGACTATCAACTTCCCCTGGAGCAGCTTATCCAGAAGATCGCCAGCACCCCGGAGCCTTATCTCCGGGAGCGAAGGGAAGTAAAGGTTCAACCGGTGGCAAACGTCATGGCCGCAGGGGTACTCAAAACCGTTACCGCGCCAATGCCCCTGATCGTGCTCCAGGATAAGGATGTTCAGCTCAAATTGCTTCGTAACTTTGACGCCTCAGAACAACGCAAAACTCGATCTGATAAAGCGGCATCGGAAATCCTTGGCACCTTCGGTGGAGTCACTATCGAATCCTTCCCTGGAGGGGGAACCGCAGAATTCGGAAAAAATCGTACGCTAAGCTAACGGTGTTCTCGTGACAGCTCTTTGACTAGGCTTTCTAAGGCCATTCTGATAGCCCTGACTTCCTGAAAAGCCATGGCTAAAATTTGTGCGGCTAAAAGGGATAACCGATGGTAAAGTAAGTTATCCCTGTCGAGATACTGAAAAGCGTTATCCTCGTTTTTCCCAAAACTGTTTTGCCAGTTCGCTCAGAGCGCTAGTTAACTGAGCGACAGATTTCGCACTTTGCAAATTATTCTGCCCGGTCTGTACATTGGTATCAGCAGCATCGCGTATATTGATAATACTGCGGTTTATGTCTTCACTTACTGCTCCCTGCTGCTCGACCGCAGTCGCTATTTGCGCGTTCATGTCGGTAATTTCGTTAACGCGTTGGCCAATTCCATCAAGAGCTGTAGCTGCTTCCTCTGCGTGAGCTACACTCGTGTGCGCTTGCCGACTACTTTGCTCCATGACTGTAACAGCGGATTGCGCTCGCTCTTGTAGAGCGCTGATCATGCTTTGAATATCCGTTGTCGATTGCTGTGTGCGAGCAGCAAGACTGCGAACCTCATCGGCGACAACAGCAAAACCACGCCCCTGCTCACCAGCACGCGCGGCCTCAATTGCTGCGTTGAGTGCCAACAAATTCGTTTGCTCGGCGATCCCTCGTATAACGTCAAGAACTTTTGATATCTCGTTACTTTGACCTTCAAGCTCATGAATAACCTGAGTGGCTTGCCTAATTTCACCTTCAAGGGCAGTGATTGACTGGCTTGTGTGGGCTACCAGACGCTGGCCAGATGCCGTCTCAGTGTCTGCTCTTCCGGCCGCATCTGCAGCATGCTGTGCATTGCTCGCAACCTCTTGAATGCTTGCCACCATTTGGTTTACTGCCGTTGCTATTTGATCTGTCTCTGCCTGCTGCTCAACTGTAAGTACATTGCTTGACTCAATATCCTTTAGTAGGCCTCGGGTGTGTTCGCTAAGCCGATTTGATGCATCACCTATGCGACCTACTATGGCGCCTGTTTCAGCTTGCATCATTCGTAAAGCAAACTCTATTTGGCCAAACTCATCGGTGCGCCCAGTGTAGAGGGATTGACTTAATGGGTTATTGGAAATATTCCTGGCTCTTTCAACCAGTCTTCCAAGAGGAGAGAGAATAGCCAAAACACTAACAGAGCTTAAGCTTCCTGACATTAAAGTGGCTAACACCTAGATTCTACGTCAGTACTTCAAAAAGCATAATCAAAGCCTTGATAAATATGCATTCCTTCGAAATTCAGCTTTCACCCATTGGGTGAAAGAAAAGTGCTCAAAAATATGTTAAATTATCAGCTTTTATGACTCGATATATGGTAAAATAATAGTAAGAAAAGTAGTAAAAAGGGGTTCTAATTATGATTAATAAAATTGATTTCAAAGCTAAGAATCTAACATCAAATGCAGGTCTTTTTCTGCTCCTTGAGAATGCAAAAAGCAATGGGATTTTTGATTTTATTGAAAATGACCTCGTATTTGATAATGACTCAACAAATAAAATCAAGATGAATCATATAAAGACCATGCTCTGCGGTCACTTCATTGGCATTGATAAGTTAGAACGTCTAAAGCTACTTCAAAATGATCCCCTCGTCAACGAGTTTGATATTTCCGTAAAAGAACCTGAAACAGTGTCACGGTTTCTAGGAAACTTCAACTTCAAGACAACCCAAATGTTTAGAGACATTAATTTTAAAGTCTTTAAAAAACTGCTCACTAAAAGTAAATTGACATCCATTACGATTGATATTGATAGTAGTGTAATTAACGTAGAAGGTCATCAAGAAGGTGCGTCAAAAGGATATAATCCTAAGAAACTGGGAAACCGATGCTACAATATCCAATTTGCATTTTGCGACGAATTAAAAGCATATGTTACCGGATTTGTAAGAAGTGGCAATACTTACACTGCAAACGGTGCTGCGGAAATGATCAAAGAAATTGTTGCTAACATCAAATCAGACGATTTAGAAATTTTATTTCGAATGGATAGTGGCTACTTTGATGAAAAAATTATCGAAACGATAGAATCTCTTGGATGCAAATATTTAATTAAAGCCAAAAGTTATTCTACACTCACCTCACAAGCAACGAATTCATCAATTGTATTCGTTAAAGGAGAAGAAGGTAGAGAAACTACAGAACTGTATACAAAATTAGTTAAATGGGAAAAAGACAGAAGATTTGTCGTATCTCGCGTACTGAAACCAGAAAAAGAAAGAGCACAATTATCACTTTTAGAAGGTTCCGAATACGACTACTTTTTCTTTGTAACAAATACTACCTTGCTTTCTGAAAAAGTAGTTATATACTATGAAAAGCGTGGTAATGCTGAAAACTATATCAAAGAAGCCAAATACGACATGGCGGTGGGTCATCTCTTGCTAAAGTCATTTTGGGCGAATGAAGCCGTGTTTCAAATGATGATGCTTTCATATAACCTATTTTTGTTGTTCAAGTTTGATTCCTTGGACTCTTCAGAATACAGACAGCAAATAAAGACCTTTCGTTTGAAGTATGTATTTCTTGCAGCAAAAATAATCAAAACCGCAAGATATGTAATCATGAAGTTGTCGGAAAACTATCCGTACAAGGGAGTGTATGAAAAATGTCTGGTATAATAAGAATATCATCAATAAAATTGAGTGTTGCTCTGTGGATAACTTGCAGAGTTTATTAAGTATCATTGCAGCAAAGATGAAATCAATGATTTATCAAAAATGATTGAAAGGTGGTTGTAAATAATGTTACAATGTGTGAGAAGCAGTCTAAATTCTTCGTGAAATAGTGATTTTTGAAGCTAATAAAAAACACACGTGGAATTTAGGGAATACTGATGTAACACGGATTGACCGTATTGGGAGTTTGAGATGGTGACAAAGAGAGTGCAACGGATGATGTTCGCGGCGGCGGCGTGCATTCCGCTGCTGCTGGGCAGCGCGCCGCTTTATGCGCAGACGAGTGCGGTGCAGCAAAAGCTGGCGGCGCTGGAGAAAAGCAGCGGAGGGCGGCTGGGCGTCGCGCTCATCGATACCGCAGATAATACGCAGGTGCTTTATCGCGGTGATGAACGCTTTCCAATGTGCAGTACCAGTAAAGTTATGGCGGCCGCGGCGGTGCTTAAGCAGAGTGAAACGCAAAAGCAGCTGCTTAATCAGCCTGTCGAGATCAAGCCTGCCGATCTGGTTAACTACAATCCGATTGCCGAAAAACACGTCAACGGCACAATGACGCTGGCAGAACTGAGCGCGGCCGCGTTGCAGTACAGCGACAATACCGCCATGAACAAATTGATTGCCCAGCTCGGTGGCCCGGGAGGCGTGACGGCTTTTGCCCGCGCGATCGGCGATGAGACGTTTCGTCTGGATCGCACTGAACCTACGCTGAATACCGCCATTCCCGGCGACCCGAGAGACACCACCACGCCGCGGGCGATGGCGCAGACGTTGCGTCAGCTTACGCTGGGTCATGCGCTGGGCGAAACCCAGCGGGCGCAGTTGGTGACGTGGCTCAAAGGCAATACGACCGGCGCAGCCAGCATTCGGGCCGGCTTACCGACGTCGTGGACTGTGGGTGATAAGACCGGCAGCGGCGACTACGGCACCACCAATGATATTGCGGTGATCTGGCCGCAGGGTCGTGCGCCGCTGGTTCTGGTGACCTATTTTACCCAGCCGCAACAGAACGCAGAGAGCCGCCGCGATGTGCTGGCTTCAGCGGCGAGAATCATCGCCGAAGGGCTGTAACTGGTTTTGTTGAATAAATCGAACTTTTGCTGAGTTGAAGGATCAGATCACGTATCTTCCCGACAACGCAGACCGTTCCGTGGCAAAGCAAAAGTTCAAAATCACCAACTGGCCCACCTACAATAAAGCCCTCATCAACCGTGGCTCCATAACTTTCTGGCTGGATGATGAAGCTATTCAGGCCTGGTATGAGTCAGCAACACCTTCTTCACGAGGCAGACCTCAGCGCTATTCTGACCTTGCCATCACGACTGTGCTGGTCATTAAACGCGTATTCAGGCTGACCCTGCGCGCTGCGCAGGGCTTTATTGATTCCATTTTTTCTCTGATGAACGTTCCGCTACGCTGCCCGGATTACAGCTGTGTCAGCAGGCGGGCAAAGTCGGTTAATATCAGTTTCAAAACGCCCACCCGGGGTGAAATCGCACACCTGGTAATTGATTCCACCGGGCTGAAGGTCTTCGGTGAAGGCGAGTGGAAAGTCAAAAAGCATGGCCAGGAACGCCGTCGTATATGGCGTAAGCTGCATCTGGCAGTTGACAGTAAAACACATGAAATCATCTGCGCTGACCTGTCGCTGAACAACGTTACGGACTCAGAGGCCTTCCCCGGGTTAATCCGGCAAACCCACCGGAAAATCAGGTCAGCCGCCGCCGATGGAGCTTACGATACCCGGCTCTGTCACGATGAACTGCGGCGTAAGAAAATCAGCGCGCTTATCCCGCCCCGAAAAGGTGCGGGTTACTGGCCCGGTGAATATGCAGACCGTAACCGTGCAGTGGCTAATCAGCGAATGACCGGGAGTAATGCGCGGTGGAAATGGACAACAGATTACAACCGTCGCTCGATAGCGGAAACGGCGATGTACCGGGTAAAACAGCTGTTCGGGGGTTCACTGACGCTGCGTGACTACGATGGTCAGGTTGCGGAGGCTATGGCCCTGGTACGAGCGCTGAACAAAATGACGAAAGCAGGTATGCCTGAAAGCGTGCGTATTGCCTGAAAACACAACCCGCTACGGGGGAGACTTACCCGAAATCTGATTTATTCAACAAAGCCCCTCGCGGCCTTCCCGCTTCTCAATTGAGCATATAATTTTTCCGCAGCCAAAACCTGCTCAGGTTCAGGCTTGGTCCTTACAGACTGGTATTCAACAATCGAACCATTCTTAGCTATTGGCGTTACATAAGCACTTACCCAATAGTGGTCGCCATTTTTACAGCGATTTTTTACTAGCCCCATCCATGAGCGGCCAGATTTTAATGTACTCCACATATGCTCAAATGCAGCAGGCGGCATATCTGGGTGTCTTACGATGTTGTGAGGCTGGCCTAATAGTTCTTCCTCAGTGAAACCACTGATTTTAATGAAGTCAGGATTAACGTACGTGATATGGCTTTGAGGGGAGGTAGTCGAAAGAATATTGGCATCTTTTGGGAGTTCTAAGTTTCGACCCGTCACTGGTAAATTCTGGCGCATAAGAACCTCAAGGGTTGGCTGTTTTATTTTATTGTTTTCGGCATTAAGCCCAATTTCTTGAGCGTTACGATAAAGCTAGCATGGAAACGATAGGTGCAAGCAAGTTAAGGGTTGCATCGCGCATGTCAATCTAGGCTATACCCTAACTTGATGTCAGGCAGGGCCGCGCCGCTTCGTCAGAATAGAGTCTGCTTTCCCATTTTTTGACACATGCCCGCGAAGGTTATAGATTTCAGCCTGACAGAAATGGGCTTTGAGGCACAACGGAACAGAAAGTGCACTTAAGCCGCCTTCAACCAAGGAGACATCGTGCAGGGGCACCGCATCGGCTACGTCCGGGTCAGCAGCTTTGACCAGAACCCGGAACGCCAGCTGGAACAAACCCAGGTGAGCAAGGTGTTCACCGACAAGGCATCGGGCAAGGACACCCAGCGCCCCCAGCTCGAAGCGCTGCTGAGCTTCGTCCGCGAAGGCGATACAGTGGTGGTGCACAGCATGGATCGGCTGGCCCGCAACCTCGATGACCTGCGTCGCTTGGTACAGAAGCTGACTCAGCGCGGCGTGCGCATCGAGTTCCTGAAGGAGGGCCTGGTGTTCACTGGCGAGGACTCGCCGATGGCCAACCTGATGCTGTCGGTGATGGGGGCCTTCGCTGAGTTCGAGCGCGCCCTGATCCGCGAGCGGCAGCGTGAGGGCATCGCCTTGGCCAAGCAGCGTGGCGCGTACCGGGGCCGCAAGAAAGCCCTGTCCGATGAGCAGGCTGCTACCCTGCGGCAGCGAGCGACGGCCGGCGAGCCCAAGGCGCAGCTTGCCCGCGAGTTCAACATCAGCCGGGAAACCCTCTACCAGTACCTCCGCACGGACGACTGACACATGCCGCGTCGCTTGATCCTCTCGGCCACGGAGCGGGACACCCTGCTTGCGCTGCCGGAAAGCCAGGATGACCTGATCCGCTACTACACCTTCAACGACTCCGACCTGTCGCTGATCCGCCAGCGACGCGGCGACGCCAACCGCCTCGGCTTCGCCGTGCAGCTCTGCCTGCTGCGCTACCCCGGTTACGCGCTGGGAACCGACAGCGAGCTGCCCGAGCCGGTCATCCTGTGGGTGGCGAAGCAAGTCCAGGCCGAGCCGGCGAGCTGGGCAAAGTACGGCGAGCGCGACGTGACCCGTCGCGAGCATGCCCAGGAACTGCGCACCTACCTGCAACTGGCCCCGTTCGGCCTGTCCGACTTCCGCGCCCTGGTGCGCGAGCTAACCGAGCTGGCCCAGCAGACCGACAAAGGCTTGCTGCTGGCCGGTCAGGCCCTGGAGAGCCTACGGCAGAAACGACGCATCCTGCCGGCGCTGAGCGTGATTGACCGGGCCTGCTCGGAAGCCATTGCGCGAGCCAATCGGCGGGTCTACCGCGCCCTGGTCGAACCACTCACGGACTCGCATCGGGCCAAGCTGGACGAGCTGTTGAAGCTCAAGGCCGGCAGCAGCATCACCTGGTTGACCTGGCTGCGCCAGGCACCGCTGAAACCCAACTCTCGGCACATGCTGGAACACATCGAGCGGCTGAAGACATTTCAGTTGGTGGACTTGCCCGAAGGCCTGGGCCGGCACATCCACCAGAACCGCCTGCTCAAGCTGGCCCGCGAGGGTGGGCAGATGACGCCCAAAGACCTCGGTAAGTTCGAGCCGCAGCGCCGCTACGCGACCCTGGCCGCCGTGGTGCTGGAGAGCACCGCGACCGTGATCGATGAGCTGGTCGATCTGCATGACCGCATCCTGGTCAAGCTGTTCAGCGGCGCGAAGCACAAGCATCAGCAGCAGTTCCAGAAGCAGGGCAAGGCGATCAACGACAAGGTGCGCCTGTACTCCAGGATCGGCCAGGCGCTGCTGGAAGCGAAGGAAAGCGGCAGCGACCCCTATGCCGCCATCGAGGCGGTGATTCCCTGGGACGAGTTCACCGAGAGCGTCAGCGAGGCCGAGCTGCTGGCCCGGCCGGAAGGCTTCGACCACCTGCACCTGGTCGGCGAGAACTTCGCCACCCTGCGCCGTTACACGCCGGCCTTGCTGGAGGTGCTGGAACTGCGCGCCGCGCCGGCCGCGCAAGGCGTGCTGGCAGCCGTGCAGACCCTGCGTGAGATGAACGCCGACAACCTGCGCAAGGTGCCGGCCGATGCACCCACGGCCTTCATCAAGCCGCGCTGGAAGCCGCTGGTGATCACCCCGGAAGGCCTCGACCGGAAATTCTACGAAATCTGCGCCCTGTCCGAGCTGAAGAACGCCCTGCGCTCCGGCGACATCTGGGTCAAGGGCTCGCGGCAGTTCCGCGACTTCGACGACTACCTGCTGCCGGCCGAGAAGTTCGCCGCACTCAAGCGCGAGCAGGCCCTGCCCCTGGCGATCAACCCGAACAGCGACCAGTACCTGGAAGAGCGTTTGCAGCTGCTGGACGAGCAGTTGGCCACCGTCACCCGCCTGGCCAAGGACAACGAGCTGCCCGATGCCATCCTCACCGAGTCAGGGCTGAAAATCACCCCGCTGGATGCGGCGGTGCCGGATCGGGCGCAGGCGCTGATCGACCAAACCAGCCAGTTACTGCCGCGCATCAAGATCACCGAACTGCTGATGGACGTGGACGACTGGACGGGCTTCAGCCGCCACTTCACCCACTTGAAGGACGGGGCCGAGGCCAAAGACAGGACGTTGCTGCTGTCCGCAATCCTCGGTGATGCGATCAACCTCGGGCTGACCAAGATGGCCGAGTCGAGCCCCGGCCTGACCTACGCCAAGCTGTCCTGGCTGCAAGCCTGGCACATCCGCGACGAAACCTATTCGGCGGCCTTGGCCGAGCTGGTCAACCACCAGTATCGCCACGCCTTTGCCGCCCACTGGGGCGACGGCACGACCTCATCCTCCGATGGCCAGCGCTTCCGCGCGGGTGGCCGGGGCGAGAGCACCGGGCACGTCAACCCGAAGTACGGTAGCGAGCCGGGACGGCTGTTCTATACCCATATCTCCGACCAGTACGCGCCGTTCAGCACCCGCGTGGTGAATGTCGGCGTCCGCGATTCCACCTATGTGCTCGACGGCCTGCTGTACCACGAGTCCGACCTGCGGATCGAGGAGCACTACACCGACACGGCCGGCTTCACCGATCACGTCTTTGCCCTGATGCACCTGCTAGGCTTCCGCTTCGCGCCGCGCATCCGCGACCTCGGCGAAACCAAGCTGTACGTGCCGCAGGGCGTGCAAGCCTACCCGACGTTGCGCCCGCTGATCGGCGGCACCCTGAACATCAAGCACGTGCGTGCCCACTGGGACGACATCCTGCGCCTGGCCAGCTCGATCAAGCAGGGCACCGTCACCGCCTCGCTGATGCTGCGCAAGCTCGGCAGCTACCCGCGCCAGAACGGACTGGCCGTGGCCCTGCGCGAGCTGGGCCGGATCGAGCGCACGCTGTTCATCCTGGACTGGCTGCAAAGTGTTGAACTGCGCCGCCGCGTGCATGCCGGCCTGAACAAAGGTGAGGCGCGCAACTCGCTGGCCAGGGCGGTGTTCTTCAACCGCCTTGGGGAAATCAGGGATCGGAGCTTCGAGCAGCAGCGCTACCGGGCCAGCGGCCTCAACCTGGTGACGGCGGCTATCGTGCTGTGGAACACGGTGTACCTGGAACGCGCCACCCAGGGGTTGGTCGAGGCCGGCAAGCCGGTGGACGGCGAGCTGCTGCAATTCCTGTCGCCGCTGGGCTGGGAGCACATCAACCTAACCGGCGATTACGTCTGGCGGCAGAGCCGCAGACTGGAAGACGGGAAGTTTCGGCCCTTACGGATGCCCGGAAAACCTTAGCGTACGATTTTTTCCGAATTCTGCGGGCTCCCCCTGGATGAATCAGCGTGACCGCGTAACAAGGCTTTTCCGCAGCCGGAAGGGCTTTGTCCCACACAAACAATTCCAATCGACAGCAGCATGATATATAATTATGATAATTACCGTATTATCGTAATTATCGTAATTATCGTAAACATTACAAATTAAAAGGAACGTTCTCATGGCAAGAAAATTGGTTGAGTTTGACGATGTAGCGGCTGCGGCCCAAAAGCTCAAGGACGCCGGTAAACGCCCAACGGTCATCGCTATCAGAGACATCATTGGCAAGGGGAGCTTTACCACCATTTCAACGTATCTCAAACAGTGGTCAGAGGAACACTCCCTCGATGAAGAGCTGGTAGAGGTAGTCCTTCCAGAATCGGTTATGAGCGATGCTGAGCTCTTCCTACAGAAGATCTATACGGTAGCCAAAGCAAGCGCCGATGAACAGCTTGAGCGCGAGCGTGAACTGCTACGACAGAAAGAAATTGAGTACCAGGAAGATATGCAGCAAGCCGTGGACATGGCAAATGATGCCACCGAACGGGCTGAGCTACTGGAGGAACAACTTGAAGCTCTCACCAACAAAAAATCAGAGCTCGATGCGGCCCTTGGTAAGGCAGAAAACTCGCTATCCCTCAAGTCTGCGGAGCTAGAACGCTCACTGGCTGACATTGATAAGCTGGAAAAGCGGATCGTTGAGTTGGAGGGCAAGCTGGAGGCGAAAGCCGCAGATCTGACCCGAGCACAGGATCACCTGGAGCAAGCTAAAAGCGAAAATCGCTCTTTGAGCCAAAAATTGGCAACTACAGAGGGTGAGTTGGAGGAGCAAAAAGGCAAGAGTATAGAGCAGACAGAAAAGCTCCGGGCCGCTCAGGAACAAAAAACATCGTTGAAAGAGCAGCTCGAAAATGTACAGGCCAAACTGGCCCAATCACAGGACTCCCTTGCCACAGCCAAAGCTCATGGCGAATCCGCTGAACGAGAGTGCCAGCGCCTATCTGGAGAGGTAGAAAAGCTGGACGCCAAATTATCCAGCGCCGAAGCAGAAGCTCGCGCTCTTGTTCAAGACAAAGGCATGATGGCTGGTCAGTTGCAGGAAAAAGACCAGCAGGCCAAGAGCCTCGAACAAAGACTCAATGATGCACTGACCAAAATTTCTGGGTTGGAGCAAGAGCTCGCTAAAGCTGGTAAGGGAGGGAAAAAGAAAGAGGAAAACTGATGGCGCGAAAGGCTAAATATTCAGAAGAGTGGCGACACAGAGCTGCGGCTCTTCAAACCAAGATTGAGGAGGCTATGACACTAGCCACCTCATCTATTGGCGACTATCGCTGGTTACACCGTCTCCATAGTTGGGTTACGGAGGTGGCTCAAGGTAAAGCCCCAGACTGGTGGACAGATCTGGATTGTGAAGTATCCCTCCCCCGAGAAGAAAAGCGGATCAGTACGTTCCTCTCGACACAAAAGAAGCGCATCACTCTCCAGATGTGTTTGTCGTAGGGGGCCTCATGAAACAACTTCCTCCTGACACACCAGAACAATCACTGATCACTCAGTACAAAGGGCCTCGCCTTGTCGTTAAGGCCTACGCTGGAACGGGTAAAACCACGACACTGGTGAAGTACGCCCACAACAACCTCGATTCACGTATCCTCTACTTGGCATACAACAGGGCTATCCGCGACGAGGCAAGAGAAAAGTTTCCTGCAAACGTAGACTGCAAAACGTCCCACCAGCTTGCCTACGCCACTATAGGAAGGGGCTACCAGCACAAACTCTCCGGCAACCTAAGGCTCACCGATATTGCCCAAGCGGTGAATACCAAGAACTGGACGTTTGCCAAAGATATTCTCGATACGCTCAACGCCTTTATGTGTAGTGCAGACATGCGGATTCTTTATACGCATTTTGCTCGCGCCGATACGGGTAAAGTGCTTACGTCCAAACAGGAGAGATACCAAATCCAGGTGGTCGAAGGTGCTGAGCTCATATGGAAACGGATGACAAACGTTCAAGATCCGTTCCCGACCGTACACGATTGCTACCTCAAACAGTATCAGCTCGGGATGCCGAATCTGTCTCGCCGGTACACCACCATTCTTTTTGATGAAGCACAAGACGCTAACCCCGTAACAAGTAGCATCGTCCTACAGCAGAACTGCAAGGTAATCCTGGTTGGAGATCGCCACCAGCAGATCTATAGGTTCAGAGGCGCAAACAACGCCCTTGATAGCAAAGAGCTCATGAACGCCGACCAACTCTATCTCACTCATAGCTTCCGCTTTGGCCCCAACGTTTCGCTGGTGGCAAACGCCCTTCTTGAACTCAAAGGTGAAACACGACCTGTTGTTGGCCGGGGACCAGCAGATCAGGTACTCATGTTTTTACCAGGTGACGTGGGCCACCGCGCAATACTTCACCGAACCGTCATGGGGGTTATAGAGACGGCGCTCTCTGCGACCGAATCCGGAGCGCAGGTATTCTGGGTCGGTGGAATCGACGCTTACCAGATCAATGAGCTCCAGGATTTGTACTGGTTTTCGATGGCAGAGCCAGACCGGGTAAAGAATAAGAAACTGCTTGATGAGTATGAAGACTACTTCGAGTATCAAGAAGTAGCGAAGGCGACCAAAGACCCTGAGATGATGAGGGCTGTCAAGATCATCAACAGCTACGATGAAATCCCTGAACGACTCACCACTCTACGACGCAATACAGTCAAAGAAGAGTTTGGGGCTGACATTACGGTCTCAACAGCTCATCGGTGCAAAGGGTTGGAGTGGGACTTTGTTCAGCTCTATGACGACTTTCCGGATGTCCTGGACCCAGAGCTCGACCCAATGGCCCGTGACGATGAAATAAACCTGCTCTACGTTGCATCCACCAGAGCGATGCGAATCCTTGCGTTGAACAGCGCTGTCGAGATGGTTATCCGCTACATCACCCAAAAACGCATGGTCGAGAAGCAGATGAAGATGGCCGCAGAAGCGACAGAAGTTGAAGAGGACACGACCAAATAGTTTGGTCAATTCTTTCACATGTGAAAGTTGACAAATAAAACGCTCTAAGCGCCCTAAATGGGCGCTTACACCTGCCTAATTTCACGCCTCCCACCTCTACCATATCGAGCATGGGAAAATACGTGCGTGAGACTATGAAAAAATCACCTTTGAATTTACTGCTCCTTGCAGCGCTCACGCTGGGGGCATCACACCAGGCTTGGGCTCAAGATGGCACAAGACCTGGTTTTTATGAGCGAAAGGAAGAGGGTTGGTTCTGGTACAAGGAAGAGCCCAAAGAACCAGAGAAAAAACCCGAAAAGCCCAAACCAAAGCCTGTGGCAGAAGCGAAGCCTACACAGCCTAAGCCTGCTGCTCCGCTTCCGAGCGGCCCAGAAATGTTCTCAGCGGAATGGTTCCGGGAAAACTTACCCAAGTACAAAGACCTTGCTTGGAACAATCCTACCGTTGAAAACGTCAGGACGTTTCTCTACTTGCAACGATTTGCGATAGATCGCTCTGAACAATTTTCCGATGCTACAGAGCTGGCGGTCGTAGGTGATCCTTTCTTGGATGAAATTACTCGACGTCCTGCTGCCACGTTTGCCTCACAACAAGTTGATCGTGACGCTGGTAACGCCAAAAACATGCTACTCAAAAGCGTAGCCGAACGCGTAGGGATATTCTTCTTCTACAAGTCCGACGATGACTACAGTGACTTGCAAGCACCGCTCATCAAGATGTTGGAACAAGGAGAAGGATTCTCGATCATTCCTGTATCTATGGACGGCAAACCACTCCCCAGTGGGCTTTTCCCCCATTACAAAACCGATGAAGGCCATGCCAAACAACTTGGTATCGTAACTTTCCCTGCTGTTTACCTCGCATCTCCAGACGGTCAGTTCGCTCCTATAGGACAAGGGCCAATGTCTCTTCCTGAGCTGAATCACAGGATTTTGGTCGCAGCAAAACGCAATGGTTGGGTCACAGACGAAGAGTTTAACCGTACACGTCCGGTACTCAACCTGGAAAACAACATAGCCGAACGCTTGGCCTCACCAGAGCTGGGCTCTGACCTCAAACAGCTATCTCAAGCGAGCGGTGATAAAGACAACTTTGTGCCACCGGAACAACTCATGAAGTACATCCGGGACAAATTACAGGAGAACTAAGATGGTCACGCACAAGACATTAAAAAGGAGCCTGCTTGCCCTGAGTGTGGCGGCCAGTCTCGTCATGGCACCGACAGGGGCGATAGCCGCTAACGGCCTCCAATCACAGATGGACAAACTCTTCAATGAAATGAGCAACACAACACCACCTGGGGTTTATGAAAGCCAACGACGTGGCGTTTTAGCTGGTGGCCGGTTCACTGCAAAGACACGAATCTTCGACGAGAACCTGGTGAGCTTTGCCCCTCCATCATGGAAAGCTGGTTGCGGTGGTGTAGATCTGTTCGGCGGTTCGCTTTCCTTCATTAACGCGGATCAAATTGTCCAACTCCTTCGGGCTGTAGCAGCCAACGCCAAGGGCTATGCCTTCCAGCTTGCGCTCGATAACGTTTTCCCGGACGGAGCGAAGTGGATAGAGAACTTCCAGAAGAAAGTGCAAGCGCTCAACCAACATCTGGGCAACTCCTGCCAGCTCGCTCAAGGTTTCGTGAACGACCTAACCAGCGGCATGGACCTTAAACACAAAACTGATGCTTCTATAACCGCGACAACTTCCGGCCTGTATGAAGACTTCTTCGGGTCCAAGCAGGAAACCAGCGGCAAGAGTCCTCTGGAAGAACTGAAAGCCAACAAACCTGACGAATACAACAAGATGATTGGCAACATCGTCTGGAAGCAACTCAAGAGCAACAACGCCAACACCTGGTTCCAGTACGGGGATAACACCCTTCTTGAAGCGATCATGTCTTTAACCGGCACAGTCATCATTGGTGATCTGGTAAACGACCCGAACTCAACCGGCACTGGTGCGAAAACAACCCCTCTGACGACCCTACCAGGTAACAAGATCACCTTGTCAGACCTGATTTCAGGCGGTTCTGTTGAGATCTATTCCTGTGATTCTGATACGACCAACTGCCTGAGTGCTGGCTCCAGCAATAAAACTGTCGTGCTCAAAGGTATCAAGAACCAGATCACCGATATGCTGTTAGGAACAAGCTCTACACCTGGTGTGATCTACAAATACGCAACGAACTCTGGAACCTTAACCGACCCAGAAAAGGCCTTTGTTTCTAACCTCCCCGGAGGGATTGGCACCATTGTTCGTAACTTGTCTGTCCTTTCACAGGACGGCGCTAACCTGTTCGCAACAGAGTCATCAGGAGCGATAGCCCTGACCATGATGTATAGCTTCTCGGAAGAGTTCTTCCGCGCAGCTCGCATTGCGATGGCTAACAGCAAATCACCCTACAAGAAAGAGGCACTAGAGCTTCTCGCGCAATCGCAACAGCAAATCCGTGCTGAATACACAATCCTGTCCTCTCAATACGGCGATCTGGCAAGCCAAATTGAGAAATACAACAACCTACTGGACAACATCCGCAAGCAAAAATACATGCTGGCAACTTTGTCCAATCCTCCTAGCACGAACTAAGGAGCTATTGGAATGGGATCTTTTTCAATCCACTCTATCGGTGACTCTGCTTTTCTGGAGCAAATCCTGATTGCAGTATCAATGATCACCGGCACCGGGGATTTCGAGAAGATGGTCAGTATTGGCCTGCTTCTTGGGGTCTTGATGATCTGTATTCAGTCCGTCTTTCAGGGCGCAAAGCAAATCAACCTCCAGCAAGTGCTGGTAGGTTGGATTCTATATGCCTGTTTCTTCGGCCCAACCACAACTGTGACTATCGAGGACGCTTATACAGGGCAGGTTCGAGTCGTCGCCAATGTCCCTATTGGGGTAGGCTTTGCTGGAGGTGTCATATCCAACGTGGGATACACCATCACCAATTTGTTTGAAACTGGATATGGGGTAATCGTACCCAATGTCACGGAAAGCCACTTTTCCGAAACACTGAAACTGTTGAATGACGTCAGACGGCGAGCCTATGACACAGGAGTTTTTACTGCGCTTAACTCAGCAAATGGAGGCGGCTATGTTGACGTGAGGCGTTCCTGGAACAATTACATTCGGGAATGCACGTTAACCAAAGTCGATCTCAACCTAATGTCCCTTGATGAGTTGATGAACCGTTCAACTGACTCAGCTTTGCGATTCAACTCACAGCTCTACGGAACTAGGTTGTATTTGTCTACAGCAAACCCTGACGGCGCTGACTACACATGTACTGACGGATGGGTGGCTATTAGCACTGCAACCGCCAACCTAAGCAGCCCGGTTGTTGTTGATGCTCTTAACAGCCTACTGGGTATTGACACGTCAACTGGAGACAACGCTCTAACGAAGCTGACCGATTCGCTTCAAGCGATGGGTGCCACAACTACGTCATCAATCGACTATCTGAAAGCCGCCGTTCTGGAGCCCCTCTATTATGAAGCCGCAGCAGGACGTTATCAGGACCTCCAGGATTATGGCTCTGCATTGATGGTCAACCAGGCTATTCAGCAACGGAACACACAGTGGGCCGCAGAGCAGTCGATGTTCATGACCGTCGTCCGACCAATGCTGACGTTCTTTGAAGGCTTTATTTATGCTATAACCCCGATCATTGCTTTTATTATCGTGATGGGCAGCTTCGGCCTCCAGTTAGCCGGGAAATATGTACAAACCATCCTCTGGATTCAGCTATGGATGCCAGTCCTCTCAATTATAAACCTGTTTGTTCATACCGCCGCGTCAAATGAGATGTCTAGCCTCAGTGCTGGTGGTCTCAACTCCATGTACGCTCTTTCCTCAACTGGAGATGTTCTGCAACACTGGATTGCAACCGGCGGCATGTTGGCTGCGGCCACTCCGGTGATTTCCCTGTTTATCGTCACAGGTAGCACCTACGCCTTCACCAGCTTGGCATCGAGAATAAGTGGTTCTGACCACGTTGACGAAAAGATGCAAACGCCAGATCTACTCAAGCAAGGTCCGGTTATGCAAAGTCAGCCAGCGTACAATCACAACCAGTTCAGTGGTGCGATTGCAAACGGCGCAGAAAGCATGATCAGTACCTTCTCGCTTGGCTCCACCTTGGCATCAGGCGTGAGCTCCGCACAGGCATTACAAAGTCAGAAATCGGAGGCTTTCCAAAGCACTCTTGGTCGAGGTTTTTCTGATGGAGTAAGTCAGGATCAAGCCTATTCAAGACTCTCCAATGTCGGGCGCAACGTTTCGTCGCAAAACACAGCTCAAAGCCAATTGATCAACCAGCAAGCCAAGAACTTCATGGATAAGTTCCAGGTGGATGATAGCCACTCTGATGCTGTCAAAGGTGCTTTTGCCATGCAGGCTATGGGCACACTCGATGTTGACGAAGCTGCGTCCATGCTTATGCCTATGGTTGGCAAGGCCAGGGCAGCAATGAAGGCCGCTGCTGGTGTGAAATCAAACAGTACAGCCCTAGTTCCTGCTGGTGGTAATGGCGAATCAGGCGGCGGCAGTGATGTCCTGGACATCAAAGCGCAAGCGAAGGGAGCAACAGAGTCATCAACTCAAGACTCTTCAAGCTGGTCAGCGAGTGATGTGTCCCAGTTCATGAAGGGTGTGAGCTATTCGCAAACCGATAGCCAGGCGTTGACAAATCAATTAGCGCAGGGTTTCAGCCGTTCTGGAAGCGAGTCATTCAAGCAAACCTGGGGCGATAGCTTATCCCAGAACCTATCCAAGTCCGCTTCTGAACTGGTGTCTGCATCGGACACCTTCACAACAATGAGTCAGCTCCAAAACCAAATGGGCTCCATGACTAATACCGACTTTAAAACTCTCGGTGGTGCAGTAGCACAAACCCCTGCGGCCATGAACCAACTGAATGACTATTTCCGAAATGCCGCGCCGCAATCGGTTAAAGACGAGGCGGCTTCACTACAGCAAAGATACCAAGCCTACGGAATGTCTCCTCAAGTGGCCCAGGCAGCAGCGCGAATGACAGCAATGACCAACTCCAAAAATTACGAACAGGGTAAGGAGCTTGGCGGGTATCAAGCCGCACTACAGGCGATCAATACCGCGTCCGGTCGCAACGGAGCATTTAGTGGTGATGCTTACGGAAATAACGGCATTGAAGGCCCGAATGTTCAAGGCCTACCAGGTCAGGTTCAAGGGGCTGTAGGCAGTGGACCTAACATCCCAACCGGATTCCGGGAGAATGTGGCTGGGATGGCTGGAACTAATCCGGCATCAGAAGCTGGGCAGTTACCAACGAATAGCCCCCTTGTTCAAAATGAACATGCAGCCGGTACGTCAGCTCTTCATAACCAAGCACAGCAAACAGAGCGAAATGTATCTGCTCCTGAACTGAAAAAAGCCCAAGATAACCTTATGAACTCGCTTCCGGAAATGTCTTGGAGCGCTTCGGCGTGGGGAGCGTGGGACAACTCCAGTGATTGGATGGGCCGCAGAGCTGAACAAGCAGGTGGAGCTCTCATTGCTGGTGGTCAAGCTGGCGCTGATGCGTTCTCAAGAGCGATGGATCAAATGAGAACGATGACACCTGAACAACGCGACCAATTCATCGCGGCCACTCAACGCGGCGACCAGGCCGTGCAAGAGGAGTTTGGCTGGGCCGGTGATGCGATGGTCGGTATGGCTAAACTTGGCCGCAACGTCATGGGAGCTGCTGCAAGCGGCTATGATGCAGCGAAGGAGTGGTTAACTGGTAAATCTGATCTATCGGAAGCCGCTAAAGGGATGAGCATTGAGGAACGCGGCGCGTTCTATGCAGCAGCGCTATCCTCTGCCGCAGAAGCTGGTGGTGGAGCCGCGCAGCAGTTTATGAACCAGTACGGTGATGAGTTCAAAGAAACGATGCAGTCTATCGCTCAAAGCCGTTATGGGCTGACTGAATCCCAAGCCGCTGTTTATGCCGAATCGTTTGACACAAACGAAGGTCGCATGAACCAGGCTGTTCAGAATCTGAAAATGGAGTATGCAGAACGTAACCCGGATGGCTCACCGATGATGCAAGGAGGTCAGCCTGTTCTTTCTCAGCAAAACGAAGAGTTTACGGACAAGCTGGTAAACGTATTGCAGAACTCGACGGAAGCTGGAGACCGTTCAGGTAGCTATTTGACTGCCGTCAGGGGGTACAACATAGCAAATCAAAGGTTCTAAAAGACCAACCAAATAATAAGGGGGCCAGCAGGCCCCCTTATTCGTCTCCAGCTCCAATATGGAAGCGCTGGTCAAAATCATAGGAATCTTGAAACCCACCAGTTTGTTTTTTTCTGCGCCGGGTAGGTGGTGCCTCTTTATATGCTGACCGCGCAACGCGGATAAAGCACGTTAGTCCAAACAGAGCCCCGACAACCAAAGCAACTTGCCACTGGAAGTAAGCGATCCCTCCCCAAAAGATAACAGCAGCCCAAAGGCTTTTGTGAACCAGAAATAGGAAACGAGCACCCCAAACGCCGAAGGGAGCCAGCGCCACACCAAGTCCCCAAGGTGTGTCAGCCATCATGGCTATTCCCAGAAGCACCATTCCCAGCAGAAGAATATTGACCACATGTTTCATATCAACCCCCTTACTCTTTACCTCCAGTTTACCACGGCATCAAAAAATGCAACTGTGAAAGTTTGACTATTTTTTGCTAAACAACCATTCCATTGGCAACTTCTTCGATTAGAATTTGCCCTCAAACTTTCACATGTGAAAGTTTGCCCTTACGGAACAAGGCGTTTATTGACAAAGCATTACATAGTTGAACATGTCAAACAAATCGCATACACTATGGAATAGGCCATTGCTAACGCTTTGGTCCCCATCTGCAACACCGCAGAGTTCTCTTTCTCAAATATCTCTTTCTGTAAACACCATCATCCTTGTGTGGTCGGGATGCGCCTTTGCCTTCCCTGCCCTCCTCAGCTCCTGCTGTATTCGCAATTTCAGCCCTCGCTGTATCCCTAAAATCACTTATACCTAAACGCTATTTAATATCACAAAATACCGCACTCCCCGTGCGCTATTTCCGCCATTCTTTTGGCGCACTTTCCATTACTATCGCAAAAATATCCGTATCCCATTGATTACTAAAAGTATTGTAACTTTGTTCCGTCGGTACAAAGTTAAGTGTATGTTTTTAAAGGTTTTTTATTGTTGACAGCATCATTATTTGGGCTTGTAAAGGCGCAAAATGTGTCAGTTTGTGACAATAGAAGAACTCTAAAAGCGTTCATCGAATAACGCACTTTTTGTATGGCTAACAACGCAGTTTAAAGGGTGGCAAACAATGGATAAATGCCAATTGATAGACATCCCAAGCGACCCAGAGAAGAAACGTGAGTGGATCAAGTACAAACTCAAGATCCAGGGGCTTTCTCTGGCCGCATTGGGCAGAAAACACAAAACATCTCGGCAGGTGGTGTCTACGGCACTCTATAAGCCCAGTCCACGCTGGGAACATGAGATAGCTACAGCTTTGGGTGTGAAGCCGTCTGAGATTTGGCCGGAGCGGTACGACGAAGAACACGAAATACCCCTCAGACATAAGGAGGCAAGCTGATGAAGAACAAAGCCAAGGCGCTAGTTCTGTCTGCGGCTCTCCTTTCATCAACAGCGAATGCTATTGACCTGAGCGGAACCATCTTCGACAAAGCAGCGAAAGCATATAACCTCGACCCTCTTCTAGTGTATTCGGTCGCATTGGCCGAATCTGCATCAGGGAGAGGTAATGGCTCTATAAGTCCTTGGCCTTGGACGCTTCGCGTTCCTGGGCTTCCTTTCTATGCTAAGTCGGAAGATCAGGCAAAGGCTAAGCTCGCTGAGTTTCAGCAGCAGTACGGTCGTGCCATTGATGTCGGGTTTATGCAAGTGAGCATCCGGTGGAATGGTCATAGAGTTTCTTCTCCAGCAGATCTTCTCGACCCAGAGACCAACGTCATGGTTGGGGCAGAGGTGCTATCAGAAGCCATTCAGTCATCTCCAAATGACTTGGAGCTTGGCGTTGGCCGCTATCACGCCTGGGAAGACGAAATCCGAGCCAGAAACTATGGTAGCCGAGTCTTGGCTATCTATCGCAACCTTCGTGATTTGTGAGGGGGGCGGAATGTTGGAACTGGATATTATTGGTGCGTGGGATGCAAGAGCCGTCAACCTCGATCAAGAAGAAGCTGATAGAAACGTCTACGAGTTCGATCTGACATTGTGGAACCTGCTATCCACTCTGGCAAAAGAACGTCCAGATGATGCGGCCTCACAATTTTCTTTGGGCATGGACACCGTTCAAAAGCTGTCACTGGCAACACCTTCCCAATTGGAAGCTCTGGCCTCTGGCGTGTTGATCTCTTTCAAACTCGAAACAGCAGAGCAGAACATCATCACGCGACTCTCTGGCGACTACGACCCTGTAGTTTTTATCAACCATAGTGTTGATGAATTTGATGCTGCCTACTGGTTGCTATTTAACCGCGTCGCATCGAGAGACCCGGAGATGGCAAAGGAAGTTTTCGGGGTTTCGAGAGAGCTTGCGGAGCTGGTGGCTAAGGCAACAGACAGCCAGTTGCGCCACATGTCTGGAACAACGGTTACGCATTTTACGCTTCGTTTTGCTCCGAGCATCATTGAAGAAATTCTCGATGACAGCCGGGAAGAGTTAACACACCCGGTATTGAAAAAACTGCAACAGTCTCTACAGGGACGTGGGAGGTGGAGATGAACATTGGCAACTCTGGTACATTGGGTCGCTGGGTTACAGCTCGACACATGGCCCTTGCTGGGTACATCACAAAAATCATCATGATCGAGACTGGTCTGACCTACAAACAGGTCAGACGGCTTTACCAGGATCTGGAGAGGGACGGATATACTCTGGAACGAAAATCCAGAACTTTCCGGGGTGGTGCGACACTGATTCATAGTCACACATCCAAGATACAGGCCTCTCTTCTAATGCAGCTCTACTTCAACATTGGTGGAGAAGCCGTGTTGCGGTCTGTGAACATCAAAGCCTTGAACAAGGCATTTAGAATGTATCACGCAATCCGCAAAGAAGTGCCCGGAATGAAAGGTGCTCGGTGGGCTCCGTTTGATATTACTGATGCCTGGTGTCTTGCTTCGGAGCTGAGAAGTGGGGACGCAATGCTGGAGGTGTGCGACAACTGCAAGTGTACGTACTTCACCTCTGTTAATCAAAGAACCTGCGTTGAATGTCCGTTCTGCAAAGAACAAGGAAGGCATGGTGGTGGGGAGAAAGAGTGTGCTTGAGTAGACTATGACATTTCGGACCAGAAGATGAGCGCCCAAACTTTGCGGCGCTCATTTTTTTACTTCTTCTGTGGGATACGGTAGCGCTCCAGCTCGACAGCTCCCAACCCCTTGAAAGCATCCGGGCGACGTCCTTGCCCACTCCACGAAACTCCGTCTTTTGAATATTTAGCATTATCAGGTTCTGATCTGCTCGTGAACATTTCGTTGAGCAAGCCGATGTCCACACCGCAGGATTCCATGTCGCTCATTATTCGCTCAGCCTGAGCTCGCTTTTCTTTTTCTTCTTCTTCTCGCTTTTTGTACTCTTCCTCCAGTTCATTGAGAACGCCCTTCATTCTGTCAATGATCTCCCGAACTTCATCTAACGGGAGTCCTCGCAACAGGGTGCGAATGCGGCTTTTACGCTTTAACTCTGCGATTATTAACTCTCTACGTTCAGCCGCTGATAGCGTAGAGAACTCCTCGTGGTCTTTCATGTCATACGGAGCCCATCAGTTTTCCTTTAAGTGAATCACGTTGAGAGTTCAGTTTTGCGTCAGTCTGCACTGGCGAATTTTGATGCTGTGCAGGTTGACTCTCTGAACTCTGTTGCTCAAAAGACCCAATGTTGCCAGAAAATCGAAGAGAATAAAGACCCAATAGAGCAAGGGCGCGGAGCCGATCACTACGCGCCTTATGCTGCATCTGGGACAGTTCACGATAGAGCTCCGGAAAGGCTTGCTCCGATATGTTCAGATTAGATATTTTTCCATCCCATTTGCTACCAGCCACAACGACCTCCTATCTATCAGCCGCAGAACCAGAAGCCCCTGGCATTGGATGCCACGGATTCGTTGGGCAGTACGATCCTGCTCTTAGGGAAAAGCTCCTTGGCCGCATCTTGGTAAGCCTCGGCACCGCCGCCAGCCAGCAGAACTACGTCAGCATCCATCCCGTCCTCACGCATTGACTTCCGCATAGGGATCAAGGCGTTTTGAGCGACTTTGGTTGAGGCTTTCTTGAAGTAGTCTTTGATCGATACCTTTTCACCGTAGAGGAAGATTTCGGCCTTACCGGCACGAATAGCTTTCTCGATCTTTTCGATGCCAGGGGCACCGCCGTGGTCTTCCTGAATTAGCCGGTCCGTTTCCTGTAGCAACACCGACATCGCCTTGAGGCTGGTGCCAGATGAGTGATAGCGGACCTCTCCCTCTTCAAGAGCTACCCAGTCTACAGAAAAGAACCCAGGGTCAATTACAACGGTTTTTCCTCCCTGGATAATCTCCAGGAGGTCTTCATCTTTGGTTGAACTTACAACATCCATGTAAGCACCGGCAGGTTGAGGTACAACCACGACAGACTTAACCGCTACCGATCGTTTTGGCGTGATCTGGTGTTCACCCTCAAGCCGAGATTTCAACGCCTCTCTGCGCTCTACGTCCATGTACTGACTAACAGGCAGGCCAGTCACCAGCACATCGATCTCCTTCTGCTCGGACATCAGGAGTGCAGCGTAGAAAAGAGCCTTGTATGGATTGGTCGAAGGATAGTCGCCGTGAAGCTCACGCTCCCATCCTTGCAATCGGTCAGGCTCGACGCCTGCAACCCATTTCTCTCCATCAATCACAACCTGAATGCAGGTCCCTGCACCGCCAGTTAACTGTTGTGGCATCAGTTCCAATGGACCTGCCCCCACCGGCATGACGACTGTGCGAGCTTCCTCACCTTTATACCCCATTGCCATTTTCAGGTTGGAGTAACCAATATCCAAACCCAGAACAAATTGACTCATGAAATCCTCCAAAGATTGCTTTTAGATTGCTTTTCGATTGCTTGCCGCGTGTTGGATAGAGAATAAGGCTAAAAGCGGGGACAGATGGCCTGTGTAATTGCCCAAAAGGGGCATATAGGTTGCTTTTCGGTGGCTTTTTGATCGTTGAGTAAGGGAACCTATGGGAACGCTGCACGGATAGGCTCAGATAAACAGACCTTACCCTCGCATCGAGAACCGCTTGCCCTCCAGCATCGAGAGACGGTGGTAAAGAGGCATTTGGAATCTTTGATGCCATATCCAATATATCTGGAATCTTTAAATATAGATTCATATGTAAAGAGGCTGTGAAAGAATAAGAGCATCAAGATTCCAGATAGATAGAGGGAAATTTGACAAATTCCAAAGATGGGTTAGCCTAGTGACAGAACTAGATTCCAGTATTGGAATAATCAGCTTTAAATTCCAGATAGATAGTTATGTGGATAGGAATTGGATAGGAATTGGGAGGGTATTGAGGTGAGTCTACCAACAGAGCGATGGCTAGATCTGCTAGATCCGAAGCTCGAAGAAGAACGATCCGAGATAACAGAGGATCTGCTAGAGGCAGAGGGACGAGAGTTTGTTGCAGAGGTACGGAGCAAACTGGATCACGCCTTAGCGGTTCTTGCTGTCGAGGCGCAGCAGGAAGCGGACATGTACTGGAACGCGCACAAATCAGCGCGTGAAGAAGCGTCAGAGGACGAACAAGGGCGTGTCGGTACACGGGTTCGCATTCTAGGCGTATCACTCGTTGCAGAGTGGTATCGCAACAGATTTGTCGAACAAGTTCCCGGACAAAAGAAAAGGGTTCTATCGACACATATCAAGAAGGGTCGCGGTCATGCCTACAGCATGTCGCACTTCAAGAAAGAGCCTGTCTGGGCACAAGAGTTGATCCAGCAAGTTGAAACCAGGTATGCCGTGTTAAGACAACGCGCCACTGCCTTAGCAAAAATTCGCCGGGCGCTAAACGAGTACGAGCGCCAGCTAAACAAGACACATAGCGACGAGGTGTGACAACATGACAGCATCTGTAGCGGCCACTGAATTGGCGAAACTGGGGAAATGTGAAGCGATGATCAAGAAAGTCGCCAGCCATCCTCGCCCTGCCCTGTCAAAGCGCCCACAATCGCCACAGGGGACAGATAGCACCCTTCGGGGTGAGTTCGCTCATTTCCGATATGAAGCGGCAGCCCTGCGTTTTATGAGCGGCACTGCGGGGGCTAAGCGTCGCATCTACCAGCTAGTGTTTTCAGCGACGGTAGCAGCGGGAGCATTGACAATGCTGGCGGCATGGACCACCAGCTAGAAAGTATCGACGGAACAATCATGAGCAAGAGAACCAAAGACAAAGACCTGGAGAAACTCGACGTAATCAAAGACTCACCGCAAATGAGCCTGTTTGAGATCATTGAATCTCCGGCCAAGAAAGACGACTACTCCAACACCATCGAGATCTACGATGCGCTGCCGAAGTACATTTGGGACCAAAAGCGTGAGCATGAAGATTTATCCAACGCTGTAGTGACACGACAATGCACCATCAGAGGCCAGCATTTCACGGTGAAGGTGAAGCCAGCCATCATCGAGAAGGATGACGGAAGAACCGTGCTGATCTACGCGGGACAGCGAGAGGAAATCCTTGAGGATGCTCTACGCAAGCTCGCAGTGAACGGGAAAGGCCATATCATCGAGGGCAAGGCTGGAGTCATGTTCACTCTGTACGAACTCCAGAAAGAGCTCTCGAAGATGGGTCACGGGTACAACCTGAACGAAATCAAGGAAGCAATCCAGGTTTGTCGTGGCGCAACACTCGAATGTATCAGTGATGACGGTGAAGCCTTCATCAGCTCCAGCTTCTTCCCGATGGTGGGACTGACCACCAGAGGTGAGTTTCGCAAGAAAGGCGGGAACGCCAGGTGCTATGTGCAGTTCAACCCGCTGGTAAACGAATCGATCATGAATCTGTCGTTTCGTCAGTACAACTACAAAATCGGAATGCAAATCCGCTCCCCTCTTGCACGGTACATCTACAAGCGAATGAGCCACTACTGGACTCAAGCATCACCAGATTCGCCGTACACGCCATCGCTTATCAGCTTCCTGACCCAGAGCCCTCGTGAATTGAGCCCACGGATGCCGGAGAACGTCAGAGCCATGAAGCTCGCTCTGGAGGCCCTCATCAAACAAGAGGTCATAAGCGACTACGACGCGAACCAGATCAAGGATGGCCGCAGAGTCATCGACGTGCGGTACGTCATAAGGCCTCATGAGAACTTCGTGAAGCAGGTGATGGCGTCCAACAAGCGTAAGCAGCAGACAGAGCTACGGGCCATCAAGCACGGCATGATCGACCACGACATCATTGATGAACCCCAACGTAAGGGGAGATAGCCACCAGAATCTCCCACCCCCCAGGGAAAAGAAAGATAGGCGCGTCAGCGCCTTTTTTTATGCCAGAAGAAAGCGCACAAGGTACGCCCACCAGGCAGGACCGGAAACGGAATGCCTCCGCATATGGGGGAGCTGCACGGATAGAGCGAACGTGACCCCAGATGCAGCGTGGGCTGGGGCTCTATATATGGGATCGCTGCACGGTAGTCGCAAGCTGAGTCTCAGTATCGTGCAAGCGTAAGCCACGACGAAGGATAAGTGCCATGCTGCTCCAGTGGTTCCCGTAGAGTGGTTCCCGTAAGGTATTGATAGTTAAAGGGTGAGGATGTGGGGGACCTGCACGTTATGAGATTTGATATGTGGGTACGTTGCACGAAAGCAGGTCCTGAACCTCTCGATATATGGGAACTCTGCACGATTGACGAAGCAGAACAAAGATTGACAGATCAGGACAAACCTAAAAAAGCAGTCAAAATGACTCTAATAGTCCATAAAGTGATCACGCGCACACAAAAAGAGGCCAAAAGTTATCCACATTTCCTGTGCATAAACGGGGTTTTGGTATATGGGAACGCTGCACGATCATATGTGGGTACGCTGCACGGTGCAAAAAACGACCAAAATTGACATGTGGGTACGTTGCACGTTCAGAAAATTGTATATGGGGCGACTGCACGTATGACCTTAGACATGTGGGAATACTGCACGAACACCAGATCTGA
>NC_016840.1:0-3751 GCF_000240185.1 Klebsiella pneumoniae subsp. pneumoniae HS11286
TTTTTGAGCAGCGGGCTTTCCGGCGGTTTTCTCCTCTCAGCCCAGCAATGGTGCGGCCTACCGCATGATTGAGGTGGTCGTGCTCGCCGCAGTCTCATGACCGAGCGTAGCGAGCGAATGAGCGAGGAAGCACCAGGGAACCGGAACACGGATGGAGGCACTTACGCGTCTGGGTTTGGGGATGTCTCCAGATCGTACTTAATTTCCTTAAGTGCCTGTAATATCCTGTCTTTTTTATAGCATAGCTCGCCTGTTTTTGTGTCTACCAGTCCTGCTTCGATCAGTAGCCCAGCCGCGAGAAAGAGTCGGTGATTGCGTTCTCGTCGTTGTTTTTTTCCCTCGATTCGTTTTTGGACCGCCTGTTTTCGTTCGCTCTCCTGTGCCTGTAAGTCGTTTTTTTCCGCTGTTGCCAGTACGTGGAGGAGTTTGCGTTCCTGTTCTGTGAGTCCTGCTTCGTTGTCGAGCAGGTCAATAATCTGTCTCTGTCGTGCGGTCTGTTCTCCGAGCTTCCTGATGAATCCGATCCGTTTCTTCAGCCATTCGATGTTGCTGATGCGCATGTTCGTGGTGCTCCCTGGTGTTTTTTTGCGGTGTGTTGTGGTCGTGCAGTATATCGCTTGCGGTCGGCGGGTGCAGGGGGTATCTTCCGTGCTAATTCGTAAAATTAGAAGGAAGCGCACTTATATGTTTCTCTCCTTCGTCGAGAAACAGTGCGCTCCTGCGGAGGGCTGAAACCGTGGCAACCTATCACCTCAGCGTTAAATTTGGTGGCAAGGGGCAGGCTGCAAACCACGCCGATTACATCGAGCGCAAAGAGAAATACCGCGACCGTCAGGATTTGGAATATTCCGCACACGGAAACATGCCGGAATGGGCGCGAGATAATCCCTCACATTTCTGGCAGGCTGCTGACCAGTTTGAACGTGCGAACGGTTCGACCTATCGGGAACTTGAAATTGCATTACCCCGTGAACTGACAGCGGAACAGCGCCTTGAACTGGTGCAGGATTTTGTACGTCAGGAAGCTGGCGAACGGCACGCCTGGAGTTTTGCCATTCACAATCCGAAAGCGAGCATTGACGGCGGCGAACAGCCTCATGCGCATATCATGATGAGCCAGCGTGTGAATGATGGCATTGAACGTACACCGGAACAGTATTTCCGGCGCTATAACGCCAGGTATCCCGAGCGGGGAGGTGCGAAAAAGGATTCCGGAAGCCTGACTCTCACTCAGCAAAAAGAGCAGTTGCGGGAATTGCGAAAACGCTGGGAGGTGAAGCACAACGAACATATGAGAAAGCATGGCTTTGAAAGGGGCTTCATTGACTGCCGGACGCTGAAAGAACAGGGCATTGAACGACGTCCCGAAGTGCATCTGGGTTTTGAAGCTGCCGGACGGCTTGATGATGCCCAGCGTCATGACATCATGCAAAAACGGTCTGAACCGGACTATTCCCGCCATCTTGAACAGGCGCGAACGGTCGGGTATGACATCAGGGAATGGCTGGACACTCCGGTTAAGCAACATGAACTGGTCAGAAGGCTGCAACATGATGTTGCGCGGGAGCATGGCTTTGACATGAGAGACAGAGTGAGCAGACAGAACCGAACTGAACCTGAACGGGTTAAATCACCGTCACGTGGATTTTCTATGGGATTCTGAACATGGCCAGCACAGAAGAAAAATTACTCACGCTCCTGTTATCGGTGGAGCATCTGCAACATACCGCAATGGAGCAACAGAAAGCTGTTGCTGATTCTCTGGCTGTGGCAAGGGAAACACTTCGCGGATATCGGGATATTTCTGACGGTGTGGCAAAACAGGTCAGGGATGAAGTCAGAAACGAGGTGCAGAAGCTGGATGTTGCAGGGCTGATAGGTGAGCGCATCAGCCAGGATTTTCAGCGGCTGGAAGAGTCAGTCGCAAACATGAAGGCAAACGCGGATGCCCTGAACAGGGATATTGCGACAATTCACAGCAATATCGTGCAGGAATACAACACCCTTAAAGGGTATAGCTGGAAATGGCTGGGTGGGGTGTCAGTGGCTTTTCTGGTTATGTTCTGTGTGCTTGGATGGGGAATGAAAACAATGCTCGACAGGAACTACAACGCCACAGCGGCGGTGTATCAGAAAGTTGTGACACTGGAAGATAAACTGGCGGAGAAACCTGTCACGGGCAAGAGCCGGAAAAACTGACGCGCTTCGCTTGTCCAACGCCTCACGACCCGCGAAAAAATTCCGCGTCCCGTTCACCGTTTTCTGATGAGAAAGTTTGCTGTTTTGACCCGTTCGCCCTTCTGAACGCTCGAAACAGATCGCGCATCGCTTTCGTGCATAGTTATGCAACGCGCTAAAAACGATTCTGACGCATTTTTCTGGTTTAGCCTGGTGTTTCCTTGTCTTTTTGCGTTTTTTGCGCCAGAGAGCGACTGAGGGCGTTTTAAGGGGGGCGTACAACGGGAGTTATGGTAAATGGATCGGTTTTGCGGGAAGGCTCGACAGGTTTTGTTGTTGGGGGTAGTGTAAGCGACTGAAAAACAAACGCCCCTGAAATTCGTGTCTCTCCGCCAAGATTGTCACGAGAATACAGGGGCGAGGTCGGTCGATAACCTGGAAGGAATCGTAACACATGAGCGCCGCGCTTCAATACTTCGAAGAAAATTTACCCCACCGCCCCTATCACACGGATGATCTCGCTTTCGGCCTTCGCATCTCCGGCAAAGGGCGTGCGCTTCTTGCGCGGTACATCCAGCAGAACCAGCCTCATGCGCAGTTCTGGCTGGTTTTTGACGTTGACCGCGAGGGGGCTGCGATTGACTGGAGCGACCGGAACGCCCCCGCGCCGAACATCACCGTTAAAAATCCTGTGAACGGACACGCTCACCTGCTCTACGCACTCAACATCGCCGTGAGAACCGCGCCTGATGCCTCGGTTAAGGCGCTGAAATATGCCGCAGCGGTTGAACGTTCGCTGTGTGAGAAACTTTGTGCTGATGTGAACTACAGCGGCCTGATTTGCAAAAATCCGTTCCACCTGGAATGGCAGGTGATGGAGTGGCGCGAGGACGCCTATACCCTCGATGAACTGGCAGATTATCTCGATTTGAGCGCCTCAGAGCGTCGTAGCATCGATAAACATTACGGGATGGGGCGAAACTGCCACCTGTTCGAAATGACGCGCAAATGGGCTTACAGGGCGATTCGTCAGGGCTGGCCAGCGTTCTCACAGTGGCTTGAAGCGGTGATCCAGCGTGTCGAAATGTACAATGCATCGCTTCCCGTTCCGCTTTCACTGGCTGAATGTCGGGCTATTGGCAAGAGCATTGCGAAATACACGCACAGGAACTTCACGCCGGAAACTTTCGCACAGTATGTGGCTGATACGCACACGCCAGAAATTCAGGCAGCACGCGGTCGCAAGGGCGGGAAGGCCAATTCGTCAGAAAATCAGTCGGACAAAGGGAAAAAAAGCGCCGCTGTTCGGTGGACTGCTAACGACGACAAACGTCGTAGGGCGCTTGATATGTATATCTTGGGAGCGTCAACGGAAGATATTGCAGTGGCGGTTGGTGTTAGCAGCCGGACTATTCGACGCTGGATGGATAATTCTGGAGAATGGCTAACCAAGAAACAAATAATTAAATGTTAGTTAACAAAGAAGTAACACTACCCCCCGTTTTTTGTTAATGGGTGGTTAAATTCGCGGACATGAACAAGCCTATATCAGATAACAGCGCCTTTCGGCGTC
>NC_016847.1:0-3353 GCF_000240185.1 Klebsiella pneumoniae subsp. pneumoniae HS11286
CCATTGTTGTAAATAAGGAATCTGCAAAATTTTAATTTTGCGTGGGGTGTGGGTATTTTTAGTGGTGAGGAGCGTTCAGAGATCTGGCGATTTTTGGGAAGGTTCAGGAACTCCCCGGGATCGCCGGAGAGCAAAACTGAAACATGGCAGGATCAGGATTTTTTCCAGAATTTCCACCACGGAGAATGAGCCGGTGAAGAGGGGTCGTGCTTGTGCTCCAAAAGCTGCATAGCCTGGCGAAGGGAATCAATATGCTCATCGCGTGCTTTAACAGCCCCTTTAAGACCATCGTTTTCAGCTTCAAGTAAAGCGATTCTATGTTGTAAATCATGTAAACCAATGGTGTTAACCTCTGTAGAAATTGCGTCACTTTTTACATCATATTTTACAGTATCAGTTACACCATCAAGAGAACCAAACACCCTAATAAGCTCGGATACATCAATAACTTTAATATCCTTCCCGTGCTTTACAACAGAGGTATAACTTAACTTCCCGCTGTTAATCATCTTGTAAATAGTGGGACGACTAACCTTAACAAGCCGTGCAGCTTCACTAATAGACACTCTGGCCATCAGTTACCATCCTGTAATGAATCCAGTCTCGAGGAGAGTGTACGGAAAAGATGCTCTGCATCATCGTGGAGTTTCTCACAAAGGTCGGCCTCAGCATCAAGATCAAGCTCGTTAAGCTTCTCCAGCAGGAGCAGAGACTGATTCTGGATGAATTTAGCCATGTTCAGCGCCGTTTTCTGTTGTTTCGTCATAAAGGGCCTCAGAGCGTCAGTGCTCAGTGTAAAACCTGTCTCTTTTCCGCTTCCTCGCTCACTCAGTCGCTACGCTCCGGTCGTTCGACTGCGGCGAGCGGCAGGAGCATGCATAGAAAAGCTCGAGAAAACCGAGCGGTCAAAGGAGGAAAAAAAGGAAAGGCCACGGCGTTGCCGTTTTTCCATAGGCTCCGCCCCCCTGACAAGCATCGCAGAAACGGACGCTCAAATCAGTGGTGGCGAAACCCGACAGGACTATAAAGATACCAGGCGTTTCCCCCTGGCGGCTCCCTCGTGCGCTCTCCTGTTCCTGCCTTTCGGTTTGCCGGTGTCATTCCGCTGTTATGGCCGCGGTTTCTCATTCCACGCCTGACACTCAGTTCCGGGTAGGCAGTTCGCTCCAAGCTGGACTGTATGCACGAACCCCCCGTTCAGTCCGACTGCTGCGCCTTTTCCGGTAACTTTCAACTTGATTCCAAACCGAAAAGACACGACAAAGCGCCACTGGCAGCAGCCATTGGTAACGGTGTCGCAGAGCAGAGTTAACGAGAGTTCTTGAAGTGGCTGCCTAAAAACGGCTACACTGGAAGGACAGTATTTGGTACCTGTGCTCTGCGAAAGCCAGTTACCTCGGTCAAAAGAGTTGGTAGCTCTGAAGACCTTGAAAAACCACCGTTGGTAGCGGTGGTTTTTCTCTATCTGGAGGTTACTACCTCCTCTTTATTCCCGTCAAGCTCATGAATCCAGAACTTCCCCTTCGGAAAGTTCAGCATCCTTGAAGATCTTTTCAACAATACGAAGTATTTTGTATGCCTCTGATTTGCCGAAATTTTTATCTATATGATAGTCAGCTCGAACTCTCGTCTTCCTTGTGGAAATCATCTTCTGAGCTAAATCCATAAGTTTTGGGTCGCCAGAATTAAGAAGCTTTCGAATCACTTTTTCATGTGACGAAACATCTTCGTAGCTGCCAGGCAACTTGTCAGCAATACTCTTCAAATAATGATACAACGCATAATAAGCGGAACGAGCGCAAGTCCTATACTCTACCTCTTCACTCAGGCAGATATAACCAGCCGCATCAAATTTTGAATAAGAGCCTCTCGCAAAATCTAGCATTTCCTTTGAAGAGATCATGACAAATCTCCCAATTCAAAATTAAATGAAATTTTTGTTTTTATAATTGGATCATATTTTATTCTAGATATTTCATATGTAAACTCATCTTCGATATCAATAAGCATATCCATGTCAATTTCATCACCTCTCAATATAAAGCTGAAAGCTAAAAACTCGTAACCCTCATCATTGAAGACGTGATGTGAATAACCATAAGTTCCGTCAATTTCTTTGGTTTTTATAAGAGACTTCCTTGAAAAAACATCAAAGCAATCAAGCATATAATTAGACATTTCTTTTTTTATGCTTTCATGATTCAAAAAGAAGGAGTTTATTTCACTTATATGATTTAAAAAATCCACAGAACTTTCATCATGAAAAGCATTTGCGTAAGATGTGGTGAATTTATCAACCATCTCTTTATCAACACAAAAAGCAGACGCCTTTATTGCTGACTCTAAAAAATCTCTTATATTATAATCAAGGTCAAGATCTTTTACATATTTATAGATCTCTCTATATCTCATTGCATTATTTAATGCGTAAATGATATTAAAGAAAGAATCCTCGCAATCTGAAGAGAAAACGTTAGAAACACTAACCAATAGATTATCTATATCTGCGATCTGTGCGTAATAGCAAGCAGAGATTTCATCGTAAGATGAACTTCTTGCCCTTCTTAAAGAGTCCAAGCAATTTATAATTCGTACATTCTCAAATTCTGATACGTTTCTTTTTTCAACTATAACTCTATTCAAAATATCCAAAGCTTCATCTTCTGCTTTTTTAGGAGATATAGATACCATGAAATTCACTCTTTTAATTTACTTTTAAATCAGGATAGCATTTTATCGGTACAAAAAAAATTATCTTTAATACAACCTATTTACCATAACATCCGTTGCGTGCACCGCCTCAGAGGCCCTCAGCGCGTTTCTGACGGGAAACCGGTAAAACAGGCAACAAACCACCCGAAAACCCGCCAGAAACGCGCAGGCTCTGTTTTTACGGCATGCATGAGTATGCGCGCAAGTGCATAGCGCGGAAATTCACACCATTCAGCCAGGGGAAGTCCTGTTTCCGGCGTTCTTCTCCTCCGAAAACGGTGAACGGGGACGCAATTTATTGCGTGGCCGTGAAGCGTTGCCGGCGCAGCCGGAAAACCGGTTTTCAGCACGTTCAGGAATCGGGTTCGTCGACGGCCGGCAATCACGTTATGGCAAGTCACCGGACGACTTAGCACACGATTCACCGGCGATTCGAATCGTGAATTGAATCAAGAGTCACCATGAACAAAAAACACCCAAAGTGATGAATTGAATCAAGAGTCGATTCATCATAACAATATGATAATAAAGCGTGATTCACATATGAATCGTGGGCAATTCGTCAGCGATTCGCCATAGAGTCGTCCACGACTTGGATCTGCACTTTGTAACACATCACCGCACATTTATTTTTCATTAAA
>NC_016841.1:0-1308 GCF_000240185.1 Klebsiella pneumoniae subsp. pneumoniae HS11286
CGGAACCCCTGAAGGGGCCCCCACGATTTTTCGGTTGCCAATGGTTAAATTTTCACCGTTTTTTGCCCGACTGAAAGGAGGGTGCTACCTGGAGATCTCGCAGCTCGCTGTGAGATCTTTTTAGATAAGAAGGAAAAAATTGTATGTTGTTGTTTTTATTATGGGTTTATAAATGTGTTGTCGCATCCTAGGGGCGACAACGTTGTCGCATCTATAGGATGCGACAGATATACCCAACATGTCGTGCAAATGCGACATGTTGACACAAAAAAATGACAACTGTATGTTACTTTCAAACGACATGGTGTCGCAGGAGAGATAGTCTATGCAAACTCAAAATGTTGTGACGGACAAAGAACGGGAAATCAGAAAAAGAGATCTTGAAGATAAAGACCGTAAAAACGCCTCAGAGCGTCGACAGGAGCAAAAAAACCAAAACTTCACCCAAGTATACCCTTTAGGCTGGAAGCGTCTCAGAGAGCTTTTCAGGAAGAATCCGGGGGCAGCAGAGCTTTATTCAATGCTTGCAGAAAACATTGATGGCTCTTGTGGTGCGGTTGTTGCCGATCAAACCCATTTAGCATCGTTGCTTGGTGTTGGTAGACAAACAATATCTAGGTACGTTAAGTGGCTAGAAGAGCAAGGTGTTTTAGTAAAAATCCCAGTAGCTGGAAAGGTATGCGCTTATGCTCTCAACCCGCATGAAGTCTGGAAAGGCTACGATAATGCCAAACCGTATGCCGCATTTTTGACGAAAACCCTAGTCAACAAAGACGGCGATATTCAGCGCCGAATCATGGCCATGTTCCACGGAAACGATGCCCGTCAGGGCATGGAAGGCGACACGCCAGAAGCCGAATAGATTCCCGTTCGCCAAATCGCCGAAGCCCGCCCGCAAGGGCGGTACAGGTTCCACAAGGAGCTGCTTCACCACTCCACCCTGCAAAGCCCTAAAACGCTCTCAGAACGCACGTAAGCCATTTTTCCGCCCAAAGCCCACGTGAGCCCGTAGAACGTCAAAAAACGCGTCAAAACGCGTTTTATTGCGTTTTACGGGTGATTTCGTGGGTCTTGCCGGACTGGTTCACCAGGACGGCTAGAGGCGGAGTACTCCGATTATCCAGACTGATCTCATCTCTCAAATTCGTGAAATTAGAGAGATGCGCACTTATATGTTTCCTCGCCGTTGGCTCAGAAACATGTGCGGCCTGCGGCGCTAAAACCCGTCTGGCAGGTGGTTGCGCTCACTGCGTGAACACAACCACCTTCCCCAATTTTTTTTGATCGGTGCGTTGGCAACAAAAAAAT